>CAMDLI010000052.1 GCA_945901615.1 Spirosoma fluviale | reverse complement strand
TTTTGAGTGGATTTTGGGTCATGGTAATTGAAATAAAAAAAGTGCCTCTTTGGATGGAGGCACTTTAGAAAGTATAGGTTGTTAGCTATGGTCTAGTGCCTCACTGGGAAATAGAAAGAAGAATGCTAAATCGCAGGAGGAGGAACTTGTAATAGGTCATGAGGTCAGGAAAAGAAACGAGGACGATGAATCGCCTTACAATAATAAAAATCTATGCCGAGACTTACAATATTTAATTCTTTTCCTTTTCCTTATTGCAGTTATTAAAATTGGGGAAAATTAATAATTACAACATTAAATTTTTTTAAAATAGATAACACCAATTTCATTTAGTGAAAAAGTGGGAATAAATACTACTTTCCAAATTTTCTATTGATTTACATTATTTTCAATTTTTTGAGATTACATCTATTTTTTGAGTAATTTTTTATCAAATCAGTGTTTAAAATGGCAATTTTTCAGTCGAAATATATCATTTTACTAAAAATAGATGGGGGAAGGCGCTCCTCGCTCGATTTCCCTTACTTTTGTCCAAACAGCGTATCTCCATGATCACTTTCCCCAACGCCAAAATAAATCTAGGACTACACATCACCCAAAAAAGGAAAGATGGCTACCACGAGATCGAGTCTTGCATGGTTCCTATTCCGCTCTGTGACGCCTTAGAGATGGTTTTAGACAAGAAGCCTTCTTGGACGGTGACGGGGTTGGAAGTGCCTGGAGACCCCAAAGACAACTTGATCTTGAAAGCTGAAAAGTTGCTCAAAAAAGATTACCAGGGTTTGCCTAGTCTCCAAATCCACTTGCACAAACATGTACCCATGGGCGCTGGCTTGGGTGGCGGCTCCGCAGATGGAGCATTTGCACTGAAGTTAATGAACAACCTCTTTGACTTGCATTTGGACGATTTCTTTTTGGAGGAATATGCTGCGGAATTGGGGAGTGATTGCCCATTTTTTATTGAAAATACACCAAAAATTTTCCGCGGCAGAGGGGAAATTCTTGATCCCTGTTCGGTATCCCTTCAAGGATCTTACCTGGTACTAATACACCCAGGAATCCATGTAGGCACCAAGGAAGCTTACGCGGGGGTAGTTCCAAAGGCTCCCAAAACCAAACTAGAAACCATTTTGGCAGACCGCAGCCGCTGGAAGGAAGAGTTGGTCAATGACTTTGAGCCCTCCGTGTTTCTCGCCCATCCAGAATTAGCGGATTTAAAAGCTAGCCTTTACCAAGCTGGCGCATACTATGCTGCCATGTCGGGCTCGGGTTCAAGCGTTTTTGGCTTATTTGACCAAAAGCCCACACTCCCAGATTGGCCAACGAAGTATTTTGTGTTTGAATCCCTACTTTAGGGAGAACTGATGTAAAAAATTAGGCTTTGGGAATCAATGCCTCTTTTCTCTTTTTGTGCCAATAGTTGAGCACCGGATAGATCAACACCGATACGAAAATGATACCTGTGCCCAAGTAAAACTGTTGGGTCATTTTTTCTTTTTCTCCAAAAATTAAGACCGCTAGCAGAATCCCGTAAACAGGCTCCAAATTGATGGTTAGGTTGATGGAAAACACTGGCAGACGCTTCATCAATTCGACCGAAACCGAAAACGCATAGACCGTACAAATCCCCGCTAGAATGAGGAGCCAAAACCAATCATTTCCTTTCCAAGCCCATTGAATCGCTGAACCATCGATGTAAGAATAGAGCGGTAAAAACAGCAAGGCCACCAAGCTCGCGGCCCCCATCTCGTAAAAAGTAATTTGGTAGGGGCTATATCGAAATGTCAGGCGTCCATTAAGAATGGAAAATAGGGCACTCAAAAATGCTGCTGCCAAAGCCATGGAAAGTCCCAGCCAGTACCCATTTTCAAACTGAAAGATGACAAGCAAGCCTGAAATCACCAGCAAACCTAAAGCCACCTCGAAGGGTTTGATTCGCTTTTTGTTGATCAAGGGATCCAAAAAAGAGGTCCAAAGGGAGGTGGTAGCCATGCCTGCCAGGCAAACAGAAGCGGTAGACACCTTGGCTGACCAGAAAAAGAAGATCCAGTGTAAGGAAATCAGCACCCCTACTCCTATGATTTTGAGCAAGTCCATGGGAGCTACACGGAGCGATTCTTTCCGCATTCCCATCAGTACTGCTACGCCTATCGCTGCAAGCAAGGTTCGGTAAAAAACAAGTTCCAACGAGGGCAGGCTAATCAGCAATCCTAAGATGGAGGTGATCCCCCAAATCAACACAATAAAGTGAAGCAGCAAGTAATCCTTGAAGGTAGCAGGAAGCATCACCGAGGAACAGTTTTGTATAAAATCAATCCCGTAAGCGCAAAAAGTAAGTTGGGCATCCACACCGCCAAAACGGGAAACTGGGTGCCGGCCTCTGCAAAGGTGCGCGAAAGGAGGAACAACAAGATGTAGACGAAGGCGAGGAAGAAGCCAAGCGCAATTTGAAAGCCGGAGCCACCTCGCGTTTTTCGGGCCGACATAATCACGCCAATAAAAGTAAGAATAACTGAGGCGAAAGGAGACATGTATCGCACGATGCGTTCGATGCGGTAGTAGCTCACATTGTCTGCCCCTCGTTCTTCCAAGAGGGTAATTTGCTGACTCAATTCTGGCAGCTTAAGAGTTTCATGATGGTTTTCAGGCAAATCAAAATCAGCAGGAGAAATGGAGAGCACCGTATCCATGAAATTACCCGTGGTATAATCTTCTCCTCGCTCCTTCAATATTCGTAGCCTCCAGTTTTCCAATCGCCATACATTTTTGGCAGTATCCCATTGGATTAAGTCTGAAGAGAGCTTGGAAATTAACTTGCCCTCACGGATTTCTTCTAGGGTAAAGTTGTATCCTGTATTGCTGGTCTTGTAAAATCGACTGATGTAGGCATAGGCATCTGGACCCACTTTGATGTGAATATTGGGATCCGTGGAGGCTTCTCCTTTTTCGAGGTATTGCATTCGAAATTTCGCCACTCCCGCAGTGGCACTGGGTAGGACCCATCCATTCAGCACAAAACTCGTGGCTCCAATAAGGGCTGCCGCAAAAAGAAAAGGCCGAAGCAGTCGAACAAAACTAATTCCTGAGCTAAGGATAGCTACAATCTCCGTTCTGCCCGCCATCTTGGAGGTGATGAAGATCACCGAAATAAAGACTGTAATTGGAGTTAGCAGGTTGTTGAGGTACAAGCCATAGTTGCCCATGTAGGACAAGATGTCCTTTGTGGGCACCTGATTCCGGATATAGGTATCGTTTTTTTCAGTAAAATCCAGGACCAAAACCACCAGAATAAGTAGGACAACTACAAAAAAGTAGGTCTTCAAAAACTCTTTGATGATTAGCTTGTCGAGAATTTTCATGTTACAATCGAGTACTTACTTTCTTGACCATAGCCGTTTTCCAGCTGCCAAAATCTCCGGCCTGAATATGTTCCCTTGCCTGCCCTACAAGCCATAAGTAGAAAGCAAGGTTATGAATACTCGCAATTTGTGCAGCCAAAATCTCCTTGGACACTGTCAGGTGCCTCAAGTAGGCCTTTGAATAGGTGCTACTTACCTCATTTCCAATCGCTGGATCTAGGATACTAAAATCATCCTTCCACTTTTCATTTCGGATATTGATAATCCCCTCTGAGGTAAAAAGCATGCCGTTGCGGGCATTGCGAGTAGGCATTACGCAATCAAACATATCCACACCCAATGCGATGCACTCGAGAATGTTGGCAGGTGTACCTACACCCATCAAGTACCTGGGTTTGTCAGCAGGCAGTAGTGCGGTTACCAAGGCAGTCATTTCATACATCAACTCGGCTGGCTCTCCTACCGAAAGCCCCCCAATAGCATTCCCGTCTCTCCCCTGCTTCGCAATGAATTCGGCACTTTGAACTCGGAGATCTTTGTATACCGAACCTTGAACAATTGGAAAAAGGCTCTGGCTATATCCATACTTTCCTTCTGTAGCATCAAATCGATCTTGGCAGCGAAGTAGCCAGCGATGGGTCATGTCCATGGACTGTCGAGCGTAGGCGTAGTCGCATGGATAGGGCGTGCACTCATCGAAGGCCATGATGATATCTGCCCCGATGCTTCGCTGAATATCCATCACATTTTCGGGCGCAAAAAAGTGCTTTGAACCATCGATATGAGACTTGAAGGTCACCCCTTCCTCCTTTATTTTTCGTGTTCCCGCGAGCGAAAACACCTGATATCCTCCCGAATCCGTCAACATGGGCCTATCCCAACCAATAAACTGATGGAGGCCACCCGCTTTCTCCAGGGTATCCAATCCTGGCCTCAAGTAAAGGTGGTAGGTATTCCCCAGAATGATTTGTGCTTGAATATCTTTTTTTAATTCCCGCTGGTGTACTGCCTTCACCGTACCCGCTGTTCCCACAGGCATAAAAATAGGCGTTTGGATCGTGCCATGGTCTGTGGTGAGGGTGCCCGTCCGGGCTTTGGTTTGGGTGTCTTTTTTTTCTAGGACAAACTTCATTGGAACGCAAAAAGGAGCAAAAATGCCTGACTTTCTCAGCTAGACTTAGTTGTGCAAAAATATCCACTTATTCTTAAATGACTTGCTGAAATTGATTTTATATTTGCCCAGCAAAATTGACCTATGGGCCTATTTTTATTGTGGTTTTTCTTCGGATTCGGAATACTTATTCAAGGAGGGTATTTCATACTAGTGTTTTCCCGAATTGCTTTGCATCGCACTGGTTCGAAAAAATCTAACAACCAAGAACCGGAGGAAGGAGTGACCGTAGTGGTGACGGCAAAAAATAAATTTCACCACCTCAAAGTATTGATTCCCACACTTTTTGAACAGGATTACCCCAAATTTGACGTGCTGATTGTCAACGATCAAAGCACAGATAGAACCAAGAGGCTTTTGGAAGACCTCATGAGTCGGTATTCAAAACTTCGAACGGTCACCGTCAAGTACACCCCCAAACATTGCAATGCCAAAAAATTTGCACTCACACTTGGTATAAAAGTTGCAAAAAACGACGTCATCCTACTGACAGACGCTGACTGCTTGCCTAATTCAGATCAATGGATCCGAAAAATGACTGCGCCTGTGCGGGAAGAAGGAAAAACCTTCGCCCTTGGATTTTCAGGCTACAGCCAAAAGCCAGGCAGCCTCAACAAATGGATCCAATTTGAACTGACATTAAAAGCACTCTTCTTCCTTTCTTTCGGCCTTTGGAAATCACCATTTATGGGGACAGGCAAAAACCTCTGTTACCGAAAAAGCTTTTTCCTAGCCGCTAAAGGGTTTAGAGGATTCTGGAATATGGTAGAGGGTGATGACTCGGTATTTGTGAATATCCACGCTTCAGGATCAAATGCAAAGGTGGTAATTGATGCTGAGGCAATTACGCTATCTGCTCCAAAAGAAACGTTGAAAGATTACTTAAAACAGGAGAAAAATCTTTTGCAGGCCCAACGTTTTTTCCGTGTCGGAGACAAGAACAAAGTAAGTTTGTATGGCATTTCCCATTCCTTGTACTGGATTGGAGGCATTGGTCTACTCGTTTATTTCGGCATCATACCACAATGGGATAATTTTTTAGTCGTTCTAGGAATACTGGGCTTCAGGTCAATTTTGCTGACGCTAATTTTCAGAGCAGCTTCAAAAAAATTGCAGGACAATTTTCCAAAAATGAATGTATTGCTGAATGATTTGTTGTACTTGGCATACTTTTGGGTTTTAGGATCTATCTCCTACCAGGCAAAAAGCATCAAATGAACAGCAACGAACGCGAATTTTCATCCAAGGCCCTTGAGGATTTTGATCTGATTGACAGAGCCGTCCAAGGGAAGGATCAGTCAGCCTATGCCACCTTGATGAAACGCTACAAGAAAGCGGTCTATTTTATGATTTTGAAGATGATCCGAGATGCAGATGATGCGGATGATCTGACCATGGAAGCCTTCGCAAAGGCCTTCCGTAACCTGGAGCGATTCAAAAAAGAATACACCTTTTCAACTTGGCTTTTTCGCATCGCGACCAACAATACCATCGACTTTATTCGGAAGAAAAAGCTCAAAACCATGAGCTTAAACAATTCTTTTTCGGATGACAACGGCAATGCCGTGACGATGGATGTGGAAGACAAAGACGACAACCCACAAGACGAATTTATCAAGTCTCAGCGCATTGAGATGGTACGCCTTTTTGTAGACAAGCTCCCTGCCAAATACCGCAAGCTGGTGCAGCTACGCTATTTTGATGAGCTCTCCTACGAGGAAATCGCCCAGGAACTCGATAAGCCACTGGGGACCGTTAAAGCGCAATTGCACCGTTCACGGGAATTGCTCTATGAAATTGCTGCTGGAAAAGAAAACCAAATTTGATGAGCTCCACAAGCGCCCTGATTGCCTCCTACTTTCCAGGCCTTACCGCCAAGCAGCTCCAGCAATTGGAGCAATTGGAGGCGGTTTATCAGGATTGGAATGCCAAAATAAACGTGATCAGCCGCAAGGATATGGATCAGTTTTACATCCACCATGTGCTCCACTCCTTAGGTATAGCCAAGGTGATCGAGTTTCAACCTGGCACCAAAGTTTTGGATATTGGTACGGGTGGCGGATTTCCTGGCATCCCGCTGGCGATCCTTTTTCCAGATACCCACTTCCACCTGGTGGATTCGATTGGCAAGAAAATTACCGTGGTGAAAGAAGTCGCCAAGGCCCTCAAATTGACCAATGTCGAAGCGCAACAGGCGCGTGCAGAATCGCTAGTCCGGAAGTATGATTTTGTGGTAAGCCGGGCAGTCACGCGCATGATCCAATTTTATCCTTGGGTAAAGGGGAAAATTAAAAAGGAGGATATCAATGACTATCCGAACGGCATCCTGTACCTCAAAGGCGGCGATGTAGATGAGGAAATGGAAGAAACAGGAAAGTCCTACGTTTGCTATCACTTAGAAGATTATTTCAAAGAGGAATTTTTTCAAACCAAGAAGGTAGTCTACATGCCTTGGGAGGATAAGCGGTAACACCTGCTTAGTTGAAGGTTCTTGGGCTCGGCAGTATCGCTGAAGATTAACCTATTTAGCCTTAAAAACCAGTTTTTGAAAATTTTGAAGCACAAAATTCTAGAAATTTTCTTGTACAATTTCAAAATCAACCCTGTACAATTTCAAAGTTAACCTTGTACAATTTCAAAGTTAGTCTTGTACAATTTCAAAATTATACGTTCCTTTGTAGTGCATGAACGTAATCAACAGACACATTTACAAGGCAATACGGGAATACCAAACTAAATACCCGATACTAGCTGTGACAGGACCCAGGCAATCGGGCAAGACCACCTTGCTCAAGACCCTTTTTCCCGATTACCGATATGTCAGTTTGGAGAATCCAGATGCCCGTGACTTCGCGCTCAAGGACCCCAATGGATTTCTAGCGGAATACAATGACCAGGTGATCTTTGATGAAGTTCAACAGGCACCTGCCTTGTTTTCCTACCTCCAAACCTTGGTGGACAGCCGCCCCGATCGCATGGGAGGATTTATTTTGTCTGGCTCGCAAAATTTTCATTTGATGGAGCGCATCACGCAAAGTCTCGCAGGCCGAGTTGCGCTTTTCAAGCTACTTCCCCTAGACATTCAAGAACTAAAGGAAGCCCATTTGCTCGCTGAGGATCCATTGGATCAATTGCTTCACGGTTTCTATCCGGCACTCTACGACCGAAAAATCGCTCCAGCGGTTTTTTACTCCAATTACGTGCAGACCTATGTAAACCGTGATGTGACAGAGCTGATAGAGGTGAAAGAATTGCGGTTGTTTAAAAATTTTCTAAGCCTATGTGCAGCTCGTGCAGGCCAGCTCTTGAACATGAGTTCCCTCGCGAATGAAGCCGGTATCAGTCAGCCCACAGCAAAATCCTGGCTATCAGCGCTTGAGTCGAGCTATATCACCTTTCAGCTGTATCCCTATCACAAAAATTTCAGCAAACGGGTCGTCAAAACTCCAAAGCTCTATTTCTACGATACAGGACTTTTGGCCTACTTACTGAAAATCAAAACTCGGGAAACGCTACTTACGAATCCAGTAAAAGGAGCCTTGTTTGAAAATATGCTAGTTGCTGAATTTCACAAGCAAATGCACCATAGCTATCGCGATGAAAGTCCTTGGTTTTGGAGAGACAATCATGGCGACGAGGTGGATTTGCTGGTGGATCAAGGTGGAAGTCTGCAGGCCTACGAAATCAAAGCCAGCGAGACCATTCTCACCGAGCACTTCAAGGGCTTGACAAAGTTTGAGCAACTCTCAGACATGCCTTTGACCGCTAAAGGCTTGGTCTATGCAGGAGATCTCAATCAAAAAAGATCCCAAGGGCAGTTGATTTCTTGGCGAGATTTTCCTGGGTTTTAAGCAAAATCGTTTCAACCTTATTTTTCAGAATTGCAACTTTCAAAAAATCGAGAAAAAGGCTTCTAGACACCGAATAAATGGCTTGCCTAGAAGCTCTTTTTTATCGGATACGTTAATTTCAAAAACCTCTGCGACAATTTCCGTCAGTCCATTTTTTGCTTCCCATTTTAAGCCCTATTTTGAGTCTTTATTTTCCATTCCCCTATGTACTTAATTTTTGATACGGAGACTACTGGTTTACCCAGGTCTTACAATGCGCCCATGTCTGACCTTGACAATTGGCCCAGGCTGGTACAGCTGGCTTGGCAATTGCACGACGAAAAAGGCCGTTTGCTCTCCAATAAGAATTTTATCATCCGCCCGGAGGGCTTTACCATTCCATTTAATGCGGAAAAAGTACATGGCATCTCTACCAAGCGCGCCTTGGAAGAAGGACATGATCTGAAAGAAATCCTGCAGGTCTTTCGGGAGGATGTAATCCAATCCAAGTACCTCGTAGGACATAATATTGGGTTTGACATCCATGTAGTAGGTTCAGAATACCTTCGTGGAGCGCTAGTCATGCCTTTTGAGGGCAAAGCTGAGCTGGACACCAAGGATATTTCTACCCAATTCTGCGCCCTTCCTGGCGGGAAAGGAGGCAAGTTCAAATGGCCTACCCTGACCGAGTTGCACCAAAAACTTTTTGGTGAAGGCTTTGGGGATGCCCACGATGCAGCTTATGATGTTGCTGCTACTGCCCGCTGCTTTTTTGGGTTGATTACTCAAAAAATCCAAAGCCCAGAACCTGGCATCACTTCAGCCGAGGTGCAGTACGAGGCCCCAGTACTCGCAGAAGCCAATTTTGCGCAGCGCAACGCAGAAACAAAAACTACAAAAGAGGATACCCCTAAAAAATCAACTTCTGGAGGTTTAGTCGAAACAAACGATAGCCCCTTCACGCACCTGCATGTGCACACGCAATATTCTGTATTGCAGTCAACCTCCGAAATCCCGACTCTTGTAGCCAAGGCTAAAGCGCTGGGCATGAGCGCACTCGCAATGACAGATCACGGCAACATGATGGGTGCATTTCACTTCGTGAAGGAAGCAATGTCCAAAGAAATTAAACCCATCCTAGGTGGGGAATTTAATCTGTGCAGGGACCGGAAAAACAAAGCGGCTAAGGACGATGGCTACCAAACCGTGCTGCTGGCAAAGAATAAGGCTGGCTACCACAATCTTGCGAAGCTTGCCTCCTATGCGAATACGGAAGGATTTTATTACGTACCCCGTATCGACAAGGAGTTACTTATACAATTCAAGGGAGACTTGATAGCCAGCACCGGAGGTATTTGGGCTGAGATCCCCTACCTCATCCTCAATGTGGGAGAAACCCAAGCAGAGGAAGCTTTTGTCTGGTGGAAAGAGCAGTTTGGGGATGATTTTTACGTGGAGCTCAATCGTCATGGAGTCCCTGAAGAGGACAAAGTCAACGAAGTGCTCCTCGAATGGGCCCACAAATACGAGGTAAAGTATTTTGCCTCCAACAACTCCTATTACAACGAAAAGGGAGATGCCAAGGCGCATGATATCTTACTTTGTGTCAAAGATGGGGAGCTCCTAGAGAAGCCTAAAAAGTATGTGGGCAAGCGAGGCCGAGAATTTAGATTTGGCTTTCCCAACGATGAGTTCTACCTCAAAAGCCCAGAGGAGATGAAGCAACTCTTTGCGGATTTGCCGGAGGCGATCCACTGCACGCAAGAAATCGTTGAAAAATGCGAGGCCTACAAACTTGCGCGAGAGGTTTTGTTGCCAAAATTTGATATCCCTGAAGAATTTAAACATCCCGAAGACGCCACAGATGGAGGCAAGCGAGGAGAAAATGCCTACCTCCGCTACCTCACCTTCGAGGGCGCTAAAAAACGCTACCCAGAACTTAATCCTGAAATTCAGGAGCGTCTGGACTTTGAACTGAAAACCATAGAAAACACCGGGTATCCCGGTTACTTCCTAATTGTCCAGGATTTCACGAGAGCAGCACGAGACATGGGCGTATCGGTGGGCCCTGGAAGAGGTTCTGCTGCCGGTTCTGCCGTCGCCTACTGCGTGGGGATCACCAATATTGATCCAATCAAATACGATTTGCTATTCGAACGATTCTTGAATCCCGATCGAGTATCCTTGCCCGATATTGACATTGACTTTGATGACGAAGGTCGTCAAGCGGTCATCGATTATGTCATCAAGAAGTATGGGACCAATCAGGTGGCACAGATCATTACCTATGGCACGATGGCAGCCAAATCTGCTATTCGAGATACCGCACGAGTATTGAACCTACCACTTGCTGAGGCAGGAAGACTGGCCAATTTAGTTCCCGATATCAAGCTCAAAACCCTATTTGAGCTTGCCAAAAATAGGCCTGCCCTATTGGACAAACTGAAGGGCCAAGGCGAACTTCTTCAGAAGGCGGAGGAACTCATTCGAATCTCACAAGGGCTAGATGATTCCGCAAAGACCATTAACCAAGCCGCAGTTCTTGAAGGATCAATCCGTAACCTAGGCATCCATGCCTGCGGGGTGATCATTACGCCTTCTGACATCACCAACTTCGTTCCGGTGGCCTTAGCTAAGGATTCGGACATGGTTTGTACCCAATTTGACAATGCTGTTGTTGAATATGCAGGCCTGTTGAAAATGGACTTCCTGGGTTTGAAGACACTTACCCTCATCAAGGACGCCATTAAAATCATCAAAGAACGACACGACATTCAGCTGGATGCAGATGCTTTTCCTATTGACGATGCAAAGACCTACGAACTTTTTCAGCGAGGCGAAACTGTCGGAATATTCCAATACGAAAGTCCGGGGATGCAGAAATACATGCGGGAATTAAAACCGACGGTTTTTGCTGATCTCATAGCTATGAACGCCCTCTATCGACCCGGTCCTTTGGCCTACATCCCCTCCTTTATCAAGCGAAAGCATGGCACAGAGCCCATATCCTATGATTTGGAGGACATGAAGGAGTACTTGGAGGAAACCTATGGGATCACGGTCTACCAGGAGCAAGTCATGCTCCTTTCCCAGAAAATTGCCGGATTTACTAAAGGGGAGGCAGATGTGCTCCGAAAGGCGATGGGTAAAAAGCAGAAGGATGTATTGGACAAAATGAAGCCCAAATTTGTGGAGCAGGCTGCGGCCAAAGGTCATGATGCCAAGAAGCTGGAGAAAATATGGACAGACTGGGAGGCTTTTGCTTCCTATGCCTTTAACAAATCGCATTCTACCTGCTACGCATGGATTGCTTACCAAACCGCCTACCTCAAAGCACATTATCCTGCGGAATACATGGCCTCGGTGCTGAGCAACAACATGAATGACATCACCCAAGTGACCTTCTTTATGGAAGAATGCAGACGAATGGGATTGCAAGTTTTAGGTCCAGATGTCAATGAATCCAAAAGTGGGTTTACTGTCAATACCCAAGGAGAAATTCGCTTTGGCATGGCTGCCATCAAAGGTGCGGGGACCGCAGCGGTGGAAGAAATCATCAAAGAGCGGATCAGCAATGGCCCTTACAGGAACATTTTTGAGTTTGCGAAGCGTGTCAACACCCGTACCCTCAACAAAAGGTCTATGGAAGCATTGGCCATGGCAGGAAGTTTTGATTGCTTCAAAGAGCATCACCGCAGGCAGTACTTGGAGGCTCCAGACGGAGATGTGAGCTTGATTGAAAAGGCAAGCCGTTACGCTCAGAAAATACAACAGGAGGAGGACAGTGCTCAGGTAAGCCTCTTTGGAGGAAGTAGCGGGAATGCAGAAGTCCCATTACCTTCCGTTGCTCCGATGGAGCCATTTTCTCAAATTCAGCAGCTCAACATTGAGAAGGAAGTAGTTGGCTTATTTATCTCTGGGCATCCTTTGGATCAGTACCAACTGGAGATTGACTCATTTACCAATGCCACATTGACAGCCCTAAACGACCTAGAGGCCTTAAAAGGAAAAAACGAGTTGCGTCTGGCGGGATCGGTAGCAAGCTTTGCACACCGAACCACCAAAAACGGAAAGCCTTTCGGTACACTTAACATGGAAGATTACCATGGCACCTTTACCTTTTTCCTCTTTGGTGAGGATTACGTAAAGTTTAAGCAGTACTTCATGACCGGCTGGTTTTTGTTTATCAATGGAAGTGTAGCCCAAAAGAAATGGGGCAACGATAATGAAGTAGAATTTAAAATCAATTCCATCTCCCTGCTCAGTGAGGTTCGAGGCCGCATGATTAAAGGACTTAAAGTCAATATAAATTTGGATGATTTGACGCTTGATCTCCTGGAGAAACTGGAGCAAATCACCTTAAAATACAAGGGGGATGCAAAATTATACATTGAGGTCTTGGACCAGCAGGAGAACATCAGTCTTGAGCTTTTTTCTAAGAAAATCAAAGTTGATCCCAGCGCTGAGTTAATCAAAGAATTAAAGCTGCTTCCCGAAGTAGCCTACAAAATCATGGACCGATAACTTAAAAAAAATAGACCCATCAGCAATTAATTAAAATTGAACGGAACTTATTCGGATTCAATTGCATTTTGCTGATATATTTGAGAAAAGAACCTTACCTGAAAGCATCCCATGGCAAAAGCAATTGAAATTACCGACGCAAACTTTGAAGAAATCATCTCCGGAAGCCAACCCATCCTTGTTGACTTTTGGGCAGAATGGTGCGGTCCATGCAAAATGATTGGACCAGTAGTAGAAGAGTTGGCGTCTGATTACGAAGGAAAAGCAGTGATTGGAAAGGTGGATGTAGATGCCAACCCTTCTGTAGCACAGGCTTTTGGTATCCGATCCATTCCTACACTCCTATTTTTTAAAGGAGGCGAAATCGTCGACAAACAAGTAGGAGCAGTTCCTAAGTCTGTTTTGGCACAAAAACTGGATGCGCAACTGTAACTCTTGCAATCCAAAGCTAAAGCCGTAAAGTAATCTTTGCGGCTTTTTTTATCTTTTACATCTCCATGGCTGAAGTCATCCTCACCTTAGAAAATTTTTGGACGCTACGCGAACAACTACCCTTGGTAGATGCCCGTAGTGAGGGGGAGTTTGCCCAAAGCCATATTCCTGGGGCAATCAACATTCCTATCCTTGACAATGCCGAACGGATCCAAGTAGGCACCTTATACAAGCAGGCAGGTCCTGAAAAAGCAACCTTGAAGGGCTTTGAACTGGTTGGTCCCCGATTTCACCTCATTCAACGCGAGGCGCTCCGCAAGTTCCCAGCCAAAAAATTAATACTTTATTGCTGGCGTGGAGGAATGCGAAGCCAAATTCTTTCTTGGCTTTTGACCCAAGTTGGATTTGAGATTTATCGATTGGAAGGAGGTTACAAAACCTACCGAAATTTCACCTATGCTTCAGTACGGAAACCGTATCCCTTGCTTGTCTTGGGAGGAAAAACAGGTGCTGCCAAAACAGTATTGCTTCAAAAGTTAAAAGAACGAGGGGAACAGGTGGTGGATTTAGAGGGACTAGCGAATCACAAAGGCTCCTCCTTCGGTGCTATCGGTCAGCCTGCACAGCCTACAGTAGAACAATTTGAGAACCTTTTAGCGGAGCAACTTCGGGAAATCCATCTGGATCAAGCCCTGTGGGTAGAAAATGAGAGTCGGCGAATTGGGCAAATTATCCTGCCCGACAGTTTTTATTTGCAGATGACCCAAAGTCCGCGCATAGAAATTGAAAAAACGGACGAGGAACGCATTGCCCACATTGCCAGCGAGTATGCTGCATTAGATCAGGCGGAATTATCGGAGGCAGTGCTAAGACTACAAAAGCGACTTGGTGGGGATAGAACGAAGCAAGCGGTCGAAGCAATTCAAGCCAATCAACCTGAAATCTGGATTCCGATTTTATTGCAGTATTACGACAAGACCTATTCCTTTGACCTGGACCGTCACGAAGTTTCAAAAACCATTCACTTGAATTTGGAAGGCCTAGCGCTCGAGGATCAAGTCAACTTACTTTTACAAACCAAACCAAAAGGAAATGGAACAAGTCATCCGGCTCACCGAGTGGAGTGAGGGATCTGGTTGCGGTTGCAAAATCGCTCCCGCCATATTGGATCAAATCCTGCAAGCAAGCGGCTCATTCTCCCAAAAAGACCCCAACCTACTGGTAGGCAACTCTTCGAAGGACGATGCTGCAGTCTATCAGGTCTCTGAAGATCTAGCGATGATCAACACCGTTGATTTCTTCACCCCTATTGT
>CAMDLI010000051.1 GCA_945901615.1 Spirosoma fluviale | reverse complement strand
CTTGGTACCACAAGAATATCTCTATCGGTTTGAATGACCATCTTACTAGATCGACTTCCAAAAACCTGTTTCTTAAACTGATTCATTCCCTCCGTACCAACAACAATCAAATTCGCATTGATTTTTTGAGAATAGGCGATGGTAGTTTGAACGATTGCCCCATCAGAAATTACTACTTCACAGCTTTGGAGACCATTGGGAATGCTTTCCTTTAGGACTGCATCCTGTAAACTCTTCAATTTTTGTTCTACAAATTCTTTTTGATAAGTGCCCTCCAAATCCAAAGGAAAGAGATTTTGGTAATCTTGCCTATTTAAAACATGAAAAACAATCAATTTAGCCTTGTACTTCTCTCCAATCTTAGCCGCATATTCAAGCGCATTCAAAGCACATTCTGAAAAATCAATTGGACAAAGTATAGTGAAGTTGGCTCCCATATTTGAAAATTAATAACCTCTAGTCCGATTTACGAGATTTAAAAATGGAAGACTAGCAATTAACCGTTTATAATTATTAATAATTTGCGGTGCTGCCGCCAATGGATTTGTCACTGATGCAATATGTGGGGTTAACTGAATCCTTTTTTCCATCCAAAAAGGATGTGTTTCCGGTAATGGTTCCTCTCGAAACACATCTAAAAGCGCTCCAGAAATGAATCCCTCCTCTATAGCAACGAGCAAATCTTCTTCAATTAAATGCTTACCACGGGCTACATTGATCAAAAATGTGCCTTTCTTACATTTTCTAAATAGCGAAAGATTTAAAATGCCCTCCGTGTCAGGTGTAAGGGGAAGCAAGCAAACCAATACATTGACCTGTGAAAGAAAATCATCTAATTGATCTTTTTGAAAATAGGGATAACGAAAATTTTTTTTCTCTGAAAAGCCAAAACCAATAACCTCAAATCCCAAACCAGCTAACTTGTCAAGTACATCCCCTCCTAAGGCTCCTACGCCCATCACCCCTACTTTGACTGGTAGCTCAGGATTGGTCATGTCCCAAACCTTGGCTTGTTGGTCATGGTAGTAACGAAGGAACTGCCTATGATAGTTCAATACTCCCATTATTACATAATTGGTCATGGACCAGGTCAATTTCTGGTCTACAATTCGAACGATTGGAAGTTCATCCCCAACAGCAGGGTCCGATAAAATATGGTCAACTCCTGCACCTAGCGAGCTAATCAACTTTAAGTTGGGGAAATTTCCTAGGTAACCAGGAGGATGCTGCCAGAGCAAAGCCATTTCCACATCCTCTGGTCGATCAATATGTGGAAAGATTTGTAAATCTAGGCTTGGATGGTGGTGCTGAAGTGCTGCTATCCATGCCTTTGGATCTCTACCAGGACTAATAATGGCTATACTCATAATCTTTAAGCTAAGAAGCACCTAAAGTAGGTCATTCCTGTTGGGCAAAAAATTCCTTCATCAAATTCCTCTGCCTTTTTTAAGAAAAAAGAGAATATTCTAAGAACTTGCACGTTCAAAATTAGGCCAGAAAAAAATGGGCCTGTCAACTAAACAAAACTCCTTCATTTACCCTCTACGGATATGACAACAAAAATTAACATTCTAATTCTGGCTTTTCTCTTTCTAAGCATTTCGAGCATTGCTCAGCAAATCCAAATGCCTCAGGCAAGCCCTAGCTCAAAAATCATTCAAAAAGTGGGACTAACGGATGTTACAGTCGACTTTAGCAGACCCAGCACAAAGGGTAGAAAAATATTTGGTGAACTAGTGCCCTTTGGACAAGTTTGGAGAACGGGTGCCAATGGAGCAACTATCCTTACCTTCTCCACTGAAGTAATCATCAGCGGAACAAAAGTACCAGCTGGTGCCTATGCACTTTATTCCATTCCAGGAAAATCTTCTTGGACCATGATCCTAAGCAAAAACACAAAACTGTGGGGAGCAATCGGATACGAAACCAAAGATGACATTCTTCGTTTTACAGCAACACCTGCTAAAACAAGCCGATTGTATGACTCCTTTGAAATTAGCTTCAATAAATTAACAGATTCTAGCGCGGATCTTTCCATCAAATGGGAAGAAACCAGAGTAGAATTTACGATTCAAACAGAGGTAGATCCAATTGTCATGGCAGACATCAAAAAGCAAGTAATTGATGCGCAAAGCACAAATCCTGCTTTGCTCTACCAGGCTGCGAATTACTATTTCACAAGTAACAAGGACCTGAATCAAGCCTACACTTGGATCAAACAATCTACTGCAAGTGATCCAAAGTATTGGACCTTACACCTTCAAGCCAAAATCGAAATGAGCCTTGGCAAAAAGACAGAAGCCTTAGAGTCGGCAACAAAATCAAAGAAGCTGGCTGAAGAGGGTAAAAACCTAGATTATGTGGGCTTGAACGATCGCTTGATCAAGTCAATCAAGTAAGCAATAGGATTATCCGCAATCATGCCAGTAGCACAGCTCAGCTATTTAAAACTGCGGATAATCGTTGACAGTTGACCGTCCACGGTCCACAGCTCACCTAATTGAACCTCAAACCTTCTTTTCTCTGGTTAGTGGTGAAAAAGCGGAGAATCAGATAAACAATTAAGAAGCCTTCGGAAATTCGAAGGCTTCTTTTTTGAATCTATTCAAATTTTTACTCCGTTTTTACTTTTTACTGTCGCTACTTCCAACAAAGAGCTGAAGAATCAAGCCAAATAAGACCACAGCAAAGCAACCGATGGCATTGTACCAGAGGAACCCAATGTTCCACTCAAAGCCCATTAGTCCTTTCCCATTGAAGAAGTGAACCACCAAAATCAACGCCTGAGAACCGATTGCTGCTATAAAAACAGCCTTTCCTTTGATCCATTTCACAAAAAATCCCACAATAAAAATACCCAAGATCGTTCCATAAAATAAGGAACCCAGCAGGTTTACCGCTTGAATCAGGTTCTCAAATAAGGAAGCATAGGTAGCGAAAAGTATTGCACCAAAACCCCAGAATGCGGTAAACAACTTGGAGGAACGCACGTAATGGCTATCACTTGCCTCCTTACGAATAGAGCGCTTGTACAAGTCCACGGTAGTCGTGCTTCCCAAGGCATTCAGCTCTGAGGAGGAGGAGGACATCGCCGCTGTGAAAATTACCGCAAATAACAAGCCCACTACACCCGGCGGAAGGTAATCCATCACAAAGCGCATAAATACATAATCCGTATCCCTGGTTTCGGCTTCAGGATCGTGCGTAAGTAGCAGGGACTTTACTTCAGTTCGAATTTTTTGTTGGCCTTCTTTCAAGCTTTTTAAGGTTCCAGTCAATCCTGCTACAGTAGCCTCCTCCTCTTGTTCCATTGCAGTGAGCAATTGAGAATAAACAACCTTGGAGGAATCAAAATTGGCTTGAAAGGCTCCTTCTAGTCGTGCTAATTCGGGAGCATGGCTACTTTTTCGAAGTGATTCAGTTTGTACTTGATTGAAATGAATTGGCGGAGTAATGAATTGATAAAACACAAAAACCAACACCCCAATAAATAGAATAAGGAACTGCATGGGGATCTTCAAAAATCCATTCATCAGCAAGCCCATTCGGCTTTGAGTCAATGTTTGCCCAGAAAGGTAGCGTTGGACCTGGCTTTGGTCCGTGCCGAAGTAACTTAAAAATAAAAATACAGCTGCAGTCATCCCCGACCAGATTGAATAGCGGTCTTCCCAATTAAAATCAAAGTTGACCACATTTAGCTTGTCCATCTTTCCAGCTACGCGAAGGGCTTCGGGCATGGATATTGGCAACAGCTGGATGACCATTATCCCTGCCAAAACCATCCCTCCCATCATCACCGCCATTTGATGCTTTTGGGTGATCGATACAGCCTCTGTTCCCCCAGAAACGGTATATAAAATGACCAGCACGCCAATAAATATATTCGTCCAGGTCAAGTTCCAGCCGAGCAACGTAGACAAAATTATAGCAGGTGCATAGATGGTAATTCCAGCTGCCAAACCACGCTGCACGATAAATAAGAGCGCAGTCAGGGTTCTTGTTTTGAGGTCAAACCTGCTTTCAAGGTACTCATAGGCTGTATACACCTTCAACTTGTAGTAAATAGGTACGAAGGCAATCGAAATGATAATCATGGCCAGGGGTAGGCCAAAGTAAAACTGGATAAAACGCATCCCGTCTTCGTATGCCTGTCCAGGAGTACTCAAAAAGGTGATAGCAGAAGCCTGCGTAGCCATAATGGATAAGCCTATCGTCCACCAATTAGCCGTATTCCCCTTGAGGTAGGTTTCCAAACTTTGCTTGCCGCGAGTTTTATAAACCCCATAAACGGATATAAAAAGCAGGGTCAAAAAAAGCACCAACCAATCTAGCGTACTCATGAATATGCGATTGTTAAGCCATACATTAATCCTATCATTACAACCAAGCTGACCATCAAAGCGATATACAGTTTGGTCCAAGGAATCTCTTTCTCTTCCATCTTATTGCTCTATCAAGTTGATCACTAATTTGATCGCTCCAGGTACTCCAGCAGGCAATTGCCTGAAAAAAGATAGCCCAGTGTACACATACGTTCCATCCCCTACCTTAGCAGTGATCAAAGCGCCCTTCGTAGCTGCTTCTCCTGGATCCTGTAGCGTCAAGGGACTTTGGTACCGTTCATCCACTTTGGAGGCAAAATAAAGTCCTCGTTCCTGTACCCAACCCTCAAAATCCTTTTGTTGCATCTTATTTGGACTGCTAAGCAGGCTACTCGCCCAATCCCCATCGACAGGTGAACCTTCTACTGTAACACGGTCACGGCCAATCTCAAAGGGATAAGGACCAAGCTGGGAAGTTACCAATGGGCTGCTCGTATTGTACTGCAGAATTAAGTTGCCACCAGCCTTCACATAATCCATTAGGACTGGCTGTTTACTCGCTAAGAATTCTTTCGTATTGTAGGCACGTATCCCCACTACTATGGCTTGGTACTGCTTCAACTCCTCCAGTTCCAAATTGACTTCATCGAGGAAACTGACTTGATAGCCCAAAGCAGACAATACTTCTGGAACCTCGTCCCCAGCCCCTTCTAGATAGCCTACTTTTCCACCAGAAATCTTCCAGTCTTCTTGGATCAGTTGGAGTTGTGCTGGGCTAAAATAGGTCAAATTTGGGATATGGGGATAGGATATCCGGTGGACCACTTGGTCAAATACGTTCCCGGAAGTGCTTTTAAAGCGAGCTTTAATCTCTTTTCTTCCATTTTGTCCTCGAAGAAAGGTTACGGTATACCTACGCTGCTTTTGGGTAGGAAAATCTTCAACCTTTAACACCTTGAATTGATTGGAGTCTAAGCCTTCAAATTCTATCGCCCCTTCAAGCAATTGATTTCTATAATTGACCGTTACAGTCACAGTTGGGTCCGCTCCTTCAACAAGGAACACCAATTCTTTCGATAGGGAAAGGTCTACCTCGGGTACTAGGGTAAATGGTTGCTTTACCTCTCCATCAATAGGATCATTGTACTTGTATTCCAAAGGGATCGCCATCGAAAAAGGTTCCCCATCAACCGTAAAGGAAAGATCTCCCCCCACTTTAAGCAGTTCATAAGGAATTCCTATCTTTTGCTGGCTAGCTACCTGAAACAAGGCATTCTCTACGGGTTTTTGAAGCCAATAAGGCTGGGAAAGGGCTGCATTTGCTTGCAGTTGTAGCGGAATAGACATCCGAACCGCTTCGTTTCCAGCTGCATTTTTTCCTACGTAATTGGTTCCGTAGACCTGCAACGAAATATTCGAAACAAGAGTCTTGGAAGGATTGGTGAATACTAGTTCAGTGGGTAGTCCCTCACTTGGATAGCCCAGTTCTTTTCCTGCCAGAAACTCTATTTTCAAGCCCATCGTCTTAAAAATGAGCTGATCTAGCTTTCCCGCCTTTTCTTTTACCCAAGGAGCTGATGAATTTAGTGCGGCAATTGATTTTCTCAGCGCTAGCAGCTGAGGGATTTGCTGATCTGGCTGACTGAAATTGAATGTACGAATCAGCTCATCTATTGCAATTTTCACTTCTTTACCTCCGGAAAGCTGCTCCCATCGGCTAGCCAAATCTTCAAAGGGCGAATTGCTATATACTTCACCCCCTACCTGCTCCAAATAGTCCTTGGCCTTTCCAGTACCTGCCGTAGATCCAAAGCCCTGAGATTTATGCATCGTACGGCTGTCAGCCGCAAGCTGATGGTAGGTTTTACCCAATAAGGGATCGTAGCCCCCTACTTCCATCGCGTAATAGCGCTTCCCAGCTTCTGGCTCAAACTCACCTCGGAAATTGTAGGCATTGAAAAAAATACGTTTTGCCTGCCAAGGTTTTACATACTTCAATTGATCTGGATAAGCTTTTGGGTCACCTGAAAGCGCAAAAGCTTCGTTGGCAAGGATAGCAGAGGTGGTATGATGACCATGGGTAATGCCCGGAGTCGTATTGAATCGAGTAATGATGATATCCGGTTGGAAGCTGCGAATTGCCCAAACTACATCGGCCAATACCTTTTCTTTATCCCAATTTTGAAGGGTTTCAGTTGGGTCCTTGCTGTATCCAAAATCAAGAGCACGGGTGAAATATTGCTTGCCTCCATCTACTTCCCTAGCCTTGATCAATTCCTGAGTTCGTATTTGCCCCAATTCAATTCCCAATTCCTTACCGATGAGGTTTTGTCCCCCATCACCACGGGTGAGGCTCAAGTACCCCACTTCAGCATGCTCCCCATTCGCTAGGTAAGCGATCATTCGGGTGTTTTCATCGTCTGGGTGTGCAGCTACGTACAATACCCGTTTGGTTTCCCGCAATTTCAACAGCTGATGGTAGAGCTGAGAGGAAGAAAGGGATTGCCCAAAACATAGGGAAGAGAGAAATGCAAAAGAAAAGAGTAACTGGAAAAAGGGTAAAATTCGTGGACGCATGGGTGTGGGATCAACTAAACGCAAACTAATTCAATTCATCACCAAATAAAATTGAATTTTGATGAATTGATTAAAAAAAACAGATCAGTTATCGTGTCACAATTAAAAGCCAAAACCACAACTAAATAAAAAAAAAGGCCGGAAAATTCCGGCCTTCAAATAAGGTTGTCAAGAATTAATTCTCTTGCCAGTTGGCTCCAAGAATGGCAGAAATCTTTGCATTCATCGCATTCATTTCAGCTGTATTCTTCAAACGAGAATAGATTTGAAATAAGATAATCATGATGTCGGTATTGTCAGCCTTAATTTCCAACGCTTTGGTAAAGTAAGGGACAGCCATTTTGTACAATTCATCTGCCTGAGTACCCATCTCTTTAGATCTTTTCTCCCACTCGGCATCAGAAAGAGAGTTCAGTTCGGCTAGGATACCTCTTGATTTCTCCAACATAAGTGCTCCAGTGTAATAATTTCCTTCAAAGAATTTAGGATCAACCTCAACTGACTTCTTGTAATCCACTAAGGCTCCTTCGATGTCTCCACCTTGCTCTTTCAAATATCCGGATCTTAAAAGCAAACCAGGGTTGTTTGGATCCTTTGCTAGTGCACTATTGATTTGAGTCATTGCCTCCTCCATTTTATTAAGCTGAAGCAGCAACTGGATTTCATATTCTGCCAAAACCTTGTCGTTTGGATACTCCGCAAGAGCTTTAGTTACCAATGCAAACGCAGCCTCTGGATTTTTCTCTTCAGTACTCAAGATCTGCACCATAAAATAATACGCATTGGTCTTATTGTATGTTGGCAATTCAAACAGGTAACCGAAATGTCTTTTCGCATCTGTGAAACGACCTAAATCATTCGCCAAGTAACCCGCATTGTAATGTATGGTAGAATCTGTTTTATCGATTTCTCCAGCAAGATTGAAGAACTCATAAGACATTTCCATATCATCTTCATTGTAGCGATTCAATGCCTTGTCAAAAGCAACATTCTTGAGCGTAATTAAAGAATAGGGTCTCAAATTATCTGGAATCCCAGGCAATTCATCTGCATACACCGACTTTCCAACAGGAGATGTTTTGCTGTTTCCAGCCATTTCAAAGGTTTTGTTAAAAGTTGCCAAAGCTTGATTTCCAACTTTCAAGGTCTCCATCGTATTCGAAGAATCCCTTCCAAAGATTTTGGTCTCGATTTGTGCTTTTACTAAGAAGGTGGCAGGATCACCACTAGTTTCAGGGTTTGTTGTAGCAGCATCAATAGAAGCTAGAGCAGCTTGAAGATTGCCAGATTTAAATCCTTTTTCTGCCTCTTTTACTACTTTCTTTTGTCCAAAAGCAAAGGTGACGGTCGCAACCATTGCTAGTGATAGAACGAGCTTTTTCATTCGTGTTTTTCGTTAGGGATTTTTATTCAGTTGTTTCTATGGGTGATTCGGGTGACTCGGGGGACTCAGGCAATTCCGTTATTTCAGTAGAATCGGTGACAATATCGGAAGATTCTGAAAGTTCTTCCTCTTCTCTAGAGATTTTTTCTACCGAAGAAATCTCGTCTCCTTCTCCTACTTTGATCAAACGAACACCTTGGGTAGCTCTACCCATGATGCGCAGCTGATCCATACTGATACGGATGATGATCCCAGACTTGTTGATAATCATCAAGTCATCGGTATCGACTACCTCTTTGATTGCAACCAATGCACCTGTTTTTTCAGTTACATTCATCGCTTTCACTCCTTTACCACCTCTATTGGTGATTCGGTACTCGTCAAGGTCGGATCGTTTTCCGTATCCCTTTTCAGATACTACCAATAGGGTTGCATTTGGTTCAGATGCACAAACCATGCCAATTACATAATCCTCCTTGTCGGTAAGCGTGATGGCCTTCACTCCTGTGGCGGTTCTACCCATTGGGCGAACTGCGGTTTCTTTGAAATGCACTGCTCTCCCTGACTTGGCAGCAATGACAATGTGCTGGCTACCATTGGTTTTGGCCACATGCACCAGCTGATCATCTTCTCTGAAATTCAAGGCAATGATACCATTGGTTCTAGGTCTAGAATATTGCTCTAGCGTAGTCTTCTTGATGACTCCTTGCTTGGTCACCATTACCAAGAAGTGGTTGTTGATGTAATCTTGATCCTCCAAGTTCTCGACCTGGATGATGGAACGGATTTTATCGTCTTGGGTGATGTTGATCAAATTTTGGATCGGCCTTCCCTTTGATACTTTAGAGCCTTCCGGAATGGCGTAGGTTTTAAGCCAAAACAACTTGCCCTTGTCGGTAAAGATCAACAGATAGTTGTGTGTGGAAGCGGTAAACAAGTACTCCGTCCAATCGTCATCCTTGGTGCTGACACCTTTGGATCCGATACCCCCTCTTCCTTGGGTTCGGTATTCGGTTAAGGCCGTACGCTTCACATACCCCTGATGAGAAACGGTGATCACCACTTCCTCATTTGGAATCATGTCCTCGTAACTGAAGTCCTCCGCATTGTGCTCAATCTCTGTACGGCGATCATCCGAGTAGCGTTCCTTCATTTCCAGAAGTTCAGTCTTGATGATCTCCATTCGCTTCCCTTCATCAGCAAGAATTGCCTGAAGCTCTTCGATAAGGGCCATGATCTCTTTGTATTCGGCAATGATTTTATCACGCTCCATGCCAGTAAGGCGCTGAAGTCGCATATCAAGGATGGCTCTAGCCTGAATTTCACTCAATTCAAAGCGCTCCATCAATCCATTACGGGCTGTTTCTGGATCGGCTGAACTTCGAATCAGAGCAATCACTTCATCCAAGTGATCTAGTGCAATCAAATAACCCTGTAGAATGTGTGCTCGCTTCTCAGCTTCTTTCAGTTCAAACTCTGTTCTTCTCACCACCACTTCGTGTCGGTGAGCGACATAGTGAACAATCAAGTCTTTCAAGTTTAAGGTCTGTGGACGACCCTTAACCAAGGCCACATTGTTTACTGAGAAGGAAGTTTGAAGAGCCGTTTGCTTGTACAGGTTGTTCAAAACCACACTAGAAACTGAATCGCGCTTCAATTCATAAACCACACGCATCCCCGAACGATCGGATTCATCTCGAATGGCAGAAATCCCTTCAATCTTCTTTTCATTGATCAATTGGGCGGTCTTTTCCACCATATTGGCCTTGTTGACCATGTAAGGAATTTCGGTGATGACAATCATCTCCTTGCTACCTCCTTCTTTGATTTCTATGTTTGCTTTGCCACGAACGACAATTCGACCCCTACCCGTTTCAAAGGCTGCCTTAACTCCATTGTAGCCGTAAATGATGCCTCCCGTAGGAAAATCAGGGGCTACTATAAAGTTCATCAGCTCTGCAATGGTAATGTCTTTGTTGCCGATGTAGGCGATAATCCCATCGATTACCTCTCCTAGATTGTGAGGAGCCATATTGGTAGCCATACCTACTGCAATACCTGAAGCACCATTTAGTAGTAGTGCCGGTACTTTAGCTGGGAGTACGGTGGGCTCCTTTAGCGAATCGTCAAAGTTCAACTGAAAATCTACCGTCTCTTTGTTGATGTCCACCAGCAACTCCTCAGCAATACGCTTGAGTCTTGCTTCGGTGTATCGCATAGCAGCTGCGTTATCCCCATCTACTGAACCAAAGTTTCCCTGGCCATCCACCAACGTATAGCGTAAGGACCAATCCTGGGCCATACGAACCATTGTTTCGTATACGGCTGAATCACCATGTGGGTGATACTTACCCAACACCTCTCCTACGATTCTTGCAGATTTTTTATGTGGTTTGTTATGCAATACTCCGAGTTCTTGCATTCCGTACAGGATACGTCTGTGAACTGGTTTGAGTCCATCACGGACATCTGGAAGTGCTCTGGAAACAATTACCGACATCGAATAATCGATGTAGGCACCACGCATTTCCTCTTCAATATCAATTGGAATGATATTCTCGTTTTCTCTTTGGCTCATAAATGGCGTACTGTAACTTAAATTCGCTATGCAAGGTAGTAAAAAGCAGGCTGGAATAAAACCAAGTCTTAAACCTTATCCTGCAATTATTTTGTCAATTCCATTGTCCGATTTTACGGTTTTGAAAATAGAAAATGGAACTACCTCGATACTCCACACCATTGTGATTGTGCTTCATGACCACACCACATCCATTTATTCTACAACGCTTGGTTCCTGGGGGCCTGATGGAAAAGCCAGTTTGTATCGAATAAACCTCTTGATTCATGGCAAACGGAGTGAAATCAGGAGAGCCATTCTCAAAAGATCGTTGCATGTACTTTCCCTTTACAAAAACGGAAGCATACTCGGAAAGGTCGTAGGAAACACGTAGCGCCCCAGCATAGGTATATTGATCTTTGGCAGCAGCCAATCGAGGCTGGTACACTTTTGGAACTGCAGGTTCTCCTTGAATAACATTCACCTTGCCCACTTCTCCTTCCACACTTATGCTCCAGGGGTAATTTTGCCGAATACGCTGTTGGTATTCGCGATCCATTCTCATTTTTAGCTCTGGGTTTCCCCTACTATACCTTTTGTAGCGTTGCTTCAGGAGAAATCTGCGTCTACTGGCATCATACAATACCAAACCAGCAGATGCATAGTAATTGGTTGCACTGTAGGCTTCTCCTTCGAGCGAGAATTGATATTGCCCTCCGGCAAATGGATTGAGCATTCCTTTTTCCCAACCATACCCACCACCTAAGGTTAGAATGTTAAATAAATTAAGACGAAGACTAGCTTCAACTGTAGGAACTATCCACTGTCGAGTAGTCAAAGCCAAGGTATCAGGCAAAGGGTAATATTCAAATTCTTGATTTTGATATTGGGTGATGGGATAAATTTTAGAATCACCCTTGTAAAATGTAGTCCCCATCGAGTACTGCGCTGCGCCAGTAGCTAATTGAAATGAAAACATTTGCTGGATCGACCGAAATGCATTGCCGATGCTAGATTCACTTTTAGGAGATCTCGCTTTTCTGGTAATGCCAAAAATATCTTCGTCTTGAGAAAAAGAAGGAGCACTTGCAAGTAAGAAAAAAGAAACTAACAGGCAAAACCTTTCTTTAAACATAGGTATTAAACGAATAGCGAAACCTTTTTGGTGTGTGAAAAGACAATAATTATAAATCCTGCCCATTGAAATGAATTTAATCCTATTTCTTAGTTAACTGGGCCACTTTCTGAACAAGCTTTTCCTTCAATACGGGATCATTTTGAATGGCCTTGGAGATTTGCTCAAAAATTTTCAGTCCCAATACCTTTTCATCACGAATCAAATCTGCCTGAAACCCAATCACCATTTTTTGTAATGAATTTTGGAAGACAAGTGCTTCTTCGTAAGCTAGCCGCTCCTTTTCCGTCAACCCAATGGCCATTTCTTTTTTGGCATTGCCCCAAACACCTTTAATTTGATTGTATCGAGCACCTCCACCTAGTCCTTCCTTGGCACTGATCCATTCCTTTAGCTCCTTGGTTTTATCGGCCATGTACTTCGAAGTCTTCACTTCGATTTGAGCATACTTGGTCCAATCTGCTTCTGTAAGTACTACTTGGGTAGTATCTACTTGTGCTACAGCTTCTTGGGTTAAAGACCAAAAAAGTAGTGCAACTAGGAAAATGCGAAATTGAAAGGTCATGGCATGAATCGAATGAATGGCTCCATTTCTGTTGAGTGAAGTGATTTTTTCAGCAACAATTAGCTGGAAATATTTTTTAGGGATGCGATAGCAGCAATAGGATCCGAAGCATTAAATACAAAGCTTCCAGCCACAAGAATATCTGCCCCAGCTTCAACTAAGCGTTTGGAGTTCTTTTCACTCACTCCTCCATCAACTTCGATTTGGGTTCTACATCCCTTTTTGAGGATCAGGTTCTTCAAATTGGCAACTTTCGCATAGGTATGTTCTATGAATTTTTGCCCTCCAAATCCAGGATTGACCGACATCACACAGACCAAGTCAACCTCCTCAAGCACTTCCGTCAACTGTTCAATTGGGGTATGCGGATTGAGTGCCACCCCAGCAGACACTCCCAACCTCTTAATTTCTTGAAGGGTACGATGCAAATGCGTGCAAGCCTCCACATGAACAGTCACAATCGAAGCACCTGCCTTCACAAAATCCTCCAAATACAACTCAGGGCTTACAATCATCAAATGCACGTCCAAGGGCTTGGTCGCATGGCGATGAATCGCTTCGGTGACGGGTATACCAAATGAAATATTGGGCACAAAAACCCCATCCATGATATCTACATGGATAAAATCCGCCGCAGAGGCATTGAGCATCTCTACTTCCCGTTGCAAGTTTGCAAAGTCAGCAGCAAGTATGGAGGGAGCAATTTGAGGGTTCATCTTCAGGTTGAATAGCTACAAATCACGGAATAACTCCTGTTTTGTCCAATGTTAAAGTTTAATAAGTTTCTTGTACGCAATTTCTTTGCCATCTAACAGCTGAATAAAATATATTCCAGAAGGCAGATCAGCTAAGTTAAAGAGATATGGATCCTTAACTGTGGATCGCTCCCCAACTCTTTCTACCACTTTTCTTCCCGAACAATCCAAAATTTGAAGCGTCATCCTCAATTCCTTTCCAAATCGAATGCTGAGGGACTCAGTGCGAAGCGGGTTTGGATAGATATTTGAACCTAATTCAACTTCTTCATTCAGCCCCAAAAGCGTACCATACAAAGCACTTCGGAAATTGGGTATCCCATAGCCTAAATTTTGATCCGGAGTAGCATACTGACTGCCACTTTTCAGAAGATTAGTCAACAACTCATCTTTGGTCCATTCTGGCTTAGCCTGCCATAAACCAGCAGCAAGGGCAGCGATTTGAGGAGCCGAAAAGGAAGTGCCAGAAGCTGCACCCACTTGACCTGAACCACGAATCAGTACTGGGCTTTGTCCAAAGGCTACTAGCTCTGGCTTGATGCGACCATCAGCAGTTGGGCCTCGTGAACTAAAGGAAGAAACAGTAGAACTGCTGTTGACTGCGCCCACAGCAAGAATTCCATCTGCATCTGCTGGCGCAACTAAGCTGCTGCTACCTGCTGAACCATAATTACCAACACTGTTGACCACCAAAATGCCTCTTTTTGCAGCCAAGGTAGCTCCACGCGTGACATAGGTGGTTTTTCCATCCAATTGAGACTTGCTATAGGTCAAACTCGGCTCGTCAAAATCAAGGTATCCCAAGGAGCTGTTGATAATATCCACACCCAAACTATCCGCATATTCTGCCGCACGAACCCAGTTGAGCTCTTCTATCGGATATTCTGTAGCTACATCCTCTGTAATGGCAAAGATTACTTTCGCTTGATGAGCCCCGGCTACCAAGGTACCGGCTTGATTTGCGAGGATTAAGGAAGCGACTTGGGTACCATGTTCATTCTCCCGAAAGACATCTTTTATCCAAGGACGAACCACATGCAACTGACCCAAAACTTGGGTATTGGTAAAAACATGCGAAAAAGCGGTAGCCTTATCCAAACCAGGAAATCCAGAATCGAATACAGCAATCGTAATCCCCTTTCCCGTAAATCCTGCTTGGTGCATCGCTGTAATTCCTAACAACTCATTTTGAAAATCATAGGCTGCAGCCTGACGATAATTTTCTTCAAGTACCCATTTCTTTGGTTGGGAGGCAGAAACTTCAGTAATATTCCGGTTTCCTGTCCTTGAAATAAATCCTTTGGCTACCCATTCCACTTTTTGCACGTATGGCAGCCCTTCCATTTTTTTCTTGCCTTCTACATCGGTGACCACTATGGCGGCATTCAACCATTTGCTTA
>CAMDLI010000050.1 GCA_945901615.1 Spirosoma fluviale | reverse complement strand
GCCCTGCATCTGACCGAAATTACTTTTGGCAAAGAACTTGCCCTTGCCACCGCCAAATACATGGAATATACTCCCTACCTTGACCTACATGCTCGCTAATACCCCCTCTCCTCCCTACTACGCGGTGATATTTACCAGCACCCGCACTGACATCGAAGACGGCTACGAGGAAATGGCCCAGGAAATGGTTCGACTAGCTGCCTTACAACCTGGCTACTTAGGGCACGAAAGCGCACGAAATGAACTTGGGATTACCATCTCCTACTGGGAGAGTTTGGAGGCTATAAAAGCCTGGAAAGCACAATCCGATCACCAAATCGCCCAAAAACAGGGACGCGAGAAGTGGTACAGCTCCTACAAAACTCGGATAGCTCTCGTGGAACGAGATTATGAAATGAATCCCTAAGTCAGAAATTATCCCCCAAGTTCCAACTCACGCTTGAGCTGCTTGACCCGGTCCCGAATGTCGAGACTGCTGGGATCCAGATGTAACGAGGTGGCCTTCAAAAAATCGACCACAGCCCCTTCATGGTTCATGGATTTTCCCTCTGCTAAGGATACATACCGCATGGTGGACCAAAGCACCGTCTTCAACTGAGTTTTGGAATCATCCGTGAGGTAATATTCCACTAGGATGGTGTTGTCATTGTACCAGAGGGTTCGACTGAAAATCCGCACCCAATCCCCAACCATGGCTGGCTTAACATAGCTGATGTTGTGGTTATAGACCACCCAAGCTGCCTTGTACACCCGAATTAAGTCAATGATCTCCAAGCCGTACAACTTGGGGACTTGGTCCTCACGAGCATTAAAAAAGTAATCGAAATACTTCGCATTGTTGAGGTGGCGAAGGGGGTCGCAGTCCTGAAAGCGGATGACTACCCGGCTTTCCGTTTCCTTGGGATACTGCTTTTGAGGGTCATAGTTAAACATAGGAACTCAGATCTTTACTTTCCAAACAGGTAATCCCGGCTCCTCGCAAGGCTTCCAATGCGAGCTTCCCATCCTCAGGATGAAGATTGACGGCGCGAGTGGCATCGGTAAGTACATAGGTTTCAAAACCCAAACTCTGCGCATCCAAAGCCGTGAATTTTACACAGTAATCCAGTGCCAAACCACAGACAAACAGGCGAGTTATTCCCTTACTTTTTAAATAGTCTGCCAAACCCGTATCTCCACGGCGGGCATTGTCAAAAAATCCCGAGTAGGAATCCACCAAAGGGTTCTTTCCTTTTTGAAAAACAGCTTTCCACCTGCTTTGATCCAAGGTAGTTGGGAAATCAGCTCCCGAGGACCCTTGTACACAATGCACTGGCCAAAGAATTTGAGACAAGCCTTCCAAATCGATTTGCTGACCAGGCTGGGTACCGGGATGGTTTGCAGCAAAACTCCCATGATGGGCCGGATGCCAATCTTGGGTGGCTACTATAAAATCAAACATCGGTTGTAAACTAGCGATGATGGGCAAAATCTCATCTCCCTGTGGCACAGCAAGCGCCCCACCAGGTAGAAAATCATGCTGAACATCTACCAGAAGTAATGCAGTATCAAGTCTCATCTGTATCATTAGTACTATTTTTTACAGCAATAACCAGTTCCATTCGCAGCTGATGCAAATGCTCCTCCAAGCCTACCGGATAGACATGGGGGTTGGTCAATCGCTTGTGTGTTTTATCAAATGCTTCCAATTGGGTTCCTGCCCGCTCCCGAATTTGCTGTAAGCTGGGCAAAGAATAGACCAGCTCCCCTTTTCGGAAAATAGGCTTAAGCAGCTCCTCTCCCTCGTAAAATGCCGGCATCAAGCGCTTGCGTTGCGTGGCATCGTTGGGATCAATGATCATGATTCCCTGGGGATTAATGGCCTGCCCTTCCAAATAGATCATATCTGCTACAGCCTTGCCCTTGCTGAAGTAGCGGCGAACCTTGTGAATGCCAGGGATATTGATTTTTAACGATTGCTGAGACACTTTCACCTTGGGCACCCAGGATCCTGAGGTATTCTTTATGGCTGAAAGTTTGTAAACCGCCCCCAAAGCCGGCTGGTCAAATGCCGTAACCAACTTAGTTCCTACACCCCATACATCGATGGCAGCATCTTGAGATTTTAGTGAGGTGATGATGTACTCGTCCAAGTCATTGGAAGCATATACTTTGGCATTCGGGAACCCTGCTTCATCCAAAAGCTGTCTTGCCTGGATGGAGAAGTAGGCCAAATCACCCGAATCAATACGGATGCCTAGCATCTCCTTGCCTTTTTTACGCAAACTTAATCCTACCTGAATGGCGTTTTTTACTCCCTCCAAGGTATCGTAAGTATCCACCAAAAATACACAGTGGTCAGGAAAGGCCTCTGCATAGGCATAAAAAGCCTCCAATTCAGAATCAAAGGAAAGGATCCAGCTATGTGCATGCGTTCCCGAAACAGGGATATCAAAAAGTTTGCCCGCCATCACATTGCTAGTGGAACTGCAACCACCGATGTAAGATGCCCTACTGGCGGCCAAGGCACCATCGATGCCTTGTGCCCTTCGCAAGCCAAACTCCAAAACTGGGGCTCCTTGCGCAGCCAAAATGATCCGTGCGGCCTTAGTCGCAATCAGGGTCTGGAAATTAAGAATATTCAACAAGGGGGTTTCCAAAAGTTGGCACTGAATCAAACTCCCCCTCACCTGCACCATAGGCGCATTGGGAAACACCACCGTCCCCTCTTCAACTGCATCAATGTCACAAGTAAACCGAAGATCTTTCAGGTAATCCAAAAATTCGAAGGCAAACATGGGTGTGCCATCCTTCTGATTCATCTTCCTCAAGTAGTCCAACTCCCCTTGCTCAAACTGTAGGTTTTTGCAGTAATCCACCACATAGTCCAAGCCCGCGGCCAAGGTAAAGCCCCCTTCAAACGGGTTCTTTCGGAAAAATAAATTGAATACCGCTTCCTGCTCTCCTTTTCCGGACTTCCAATAGGCATAAGCCATGGTCAGCTGGTAAAAATCAGTCAGCAAGGCAAGGTTACTTTGGTACAAATCTTTGGTAATCTTCATCTACTAAGCAGGATTAGAAACTGTAAAATTACAAACTATTTTACCCGTAAATTCAAAAGGATGCCAATGAAAACTAATACCATCCCGATGTACGATGGAATGGGGAAGGTTTCTCCAAATAGCAAAAAACCAAATATCAAGGCATAAACTACTCCAAGGTAACTCAAACTAGAAATACGAGACACATTGCCCGACTGATAGGCCAAGGTCATGAAATACTGCGCATTTTGCGTACAGAAACCTATCCAAATCAAAATCAACCAATCCCAACCGATTGGAGTCACCCAATCAAAATACATCAACACCGAAGCAATGGGCAAGGTCACCAAGGGGAAATAAAAGATAATCACCATAGGATGTTCAATGCCTTTTAACTTTCGGATAAGGTTGTACGCGACACCAGAAGCCAAGGCAGAAATCAAGCCCATCGCAGCACTCAAACCATCTACGCGAGGATCTACTCCCTGAATCAATAGTACCCCAGCAAAGGCCAACCCAAAATAGACAAACTGCCTTGCCTTCACTTTTTCCTTGAGGATAAAAATGCCCAGAATCGTCGTGAAGATGGGTGAAAGGTACTGCATCGTCACTGCACTAGCCAAGGGTATGCGCTGCAGCGTGTAGAAAAATAAGATCAAACTGATGGATCCTACTATACCTCTTGCGACCAAACTCAATTTATTGGTTCCAAAAAGCGGGATTCCTTTTTTGGTTAAAACTATCACCGTAAAAACCGCGCTAAAGACAGACCGAAACCAGACAATTTCAATGGCCGGAATGTGGGGGATAAACTTGACCGATACATTCATCAGTGCAAAAAATATACCTGCCAAAAGCATGGACTGTACGGGACTGATTTTCAAGGAAAATGCGCTAGGTGACAAAATTGATTTACAAAACTAAAAGATTCTACCTAGCTTAGACTAGGATTAAGGTAATTTGAAAACCTTCCTTCTCCCTAAACTGTTTCCATTCAAAAAAAATATGGCCTTACCACTAGGAACTCAAGCACCTGATTTTACACTTTCCGCAACTAACTTGGGTAGCATTACTCTTTCGAAAGACTTGGCGGAAAAATCAGTGATCCTCTATTTTTATCCTAAGGATTTTACACCGGGCTGCACCACGGAGGCCTGCGAATTTCGGGATCAGTTTGCTGCATTCCGAGAGCTAGATATTCCCGTATTTGGGATCAGCAGGGACAATTTGGCCACCCATGAAAAGTTTAAAAAGACTCATCGCCTGCCCTTCGAACTATTGGCAGACGAATCAGGAAAAGTATGTAAAGCTTACGATGCCCTGATCCCGATCATCAAAATGCCTACCCGAGTCACCTACCTCTTGGATAGTCAACACAAAGTGGTGGCAGTTTTTGATGGCTTTTTTGAAAACAAGGCCCATGTCTCGGCTATGCTCAAGCAGCTCAATAAGTAGTTAAGCCCCTTCGATACGGCCATCCTTCATCACCACCTTCCGGTCAGCCATGGCGGCCAACTCTTCGTTGTGCGTGACGATTACAAAAGAAAGTTGAAAGGTATCGCGCAACTTGAAAAATAAGTCGTGAAGTGCTCTCGCATTGCTGGTATCAAGATTTCCACTCGGCTCATCCGCAAACACGAGATCTGGACTATTGATCAAGGCACGAGCCACAGCTACCCGTTGCTGCTCTCCCCCAGAAAGCTCAGAAGGCTTGTGCTCCAGGCGGTGGCGAATTCCAAGAATTTCCGCAAGTTCCTCAGCCCGATGGGTCAACTCTTTTTCTTCCCTACCCTGAATAAATCCGGGAATACAAATATTCTCTAGCGCAGTAAATTCCGGAAGCAGGTTGTGAAACTGGAAGATAAACCCTATTCGAGAATTTCGAAATTCGGCAAGGGCATCCCCTTGAAGTTGGAGTAGGTTTTGATCGTACAAGAATAGTTCTCCACGATCCGGGCGATCCAAGGTTCCTAAAAGATGGAGCAGTGTGCTTTTTCCAGCACCAGAAGCCCCCACAATAGAAACAATTTCTCCTTTGGAAATTTCCAAATCTACCCCCTTCAACACCTCCAACGAACCGTAAGATTTATGAATACCTTTGGCAATCAGCATGCTAAGAATTTTTGATTTTTTAAATGTAAAACAAATACTTCTAATCCAGGAATTAACAGGCTGTTTTGCGAAAATTCAGGGATTCCAGTTTGCTATATTGCCCATGCAAGGTTATATTCGGGCAAAATTTCTCATAGATGAATATCCACGAATATCAAGCGAAAGAAGTATTAAAAGGATATGGCGTTCGTATCCAAGAAGGTATTGTAGCCAGCAGTCCTGAGGAAGCACATGAAGCAGCAGTGAAGCTCAACGCACAAACTGGCACTTCCTGGTTCGTGATCAAAGCTCAGATCCACGCAGGCGGTAGAGGCAAAGGAGAAGTTAAAGAAACAGGCTCCAGAGGTGTGGTTCTTGCCAAAAAATTAGAAGATGTAAAAGAAAAGTGCGCAGCCATCTTGGGAGGCACCTTGGTGACCATCCAAACTGGTGCTGAAGGAAAAAAAGTAAATAAGGTGTTGATCGCTGAGGATGTGTACTATCCTGGAGCGTCCGAACCGAAAGAATATTACATGTCTATCCTACTGGATCGCGCCACTGGTTCTAACGTGATCATGGCCTCAACAGAAGGGGGTATGGACATTGAAGAAGTCGCTGAACACCACCCTGAAAAAATCATCAAGGAGTGGATCGATCCGAAAGTTGGTTTACAAGGCTTCCAAGCACGTAAAGTTGCCTTCAAATTGGGATTGACTGGTACTGCTCACAAAGAGATGGTGAAGTTCATTGGCTCGCTCTATGCAGCTTATGTAGGCACAGACTCTTCTCAATTTGAAATCAACCCAGTCCTTAAAACTTCCGACGATAAAATTTTGGCAGTTGATGCCAAGGTAAACGTGGATGATAACGCACTCTACCGTCAGCCCAAGTTGGCGGAATTGAGAGACTTGGCTGAAGAGGATCCTTTGGAAGTGGAAGCGGGTGAGTCTGGACTGAACTATGTGAAATTGGATGGCAATGTAGGCTGTATGGTCAACGGAGCAGGTCTTGCCATGGCTACCATGGACATGATTAAACTTTCTGGTGGAGAGCCTGCCAACTTCCTAGATGTGGGAGGAGGAGCGAATGCCACTACGGTAGAAGCTGGTTTCCGAATTATCTTGAAAGACCCTAACGTAAAAGCGATCCTAATCAACGTATTTGGTGGAATCGTTCGTTGCGACCGTATTGCCAATGGCGTGGTAGAAGCCTACAAGTCTATCGGTGACATTCGCGTTCCGATTATTGTTCGTCTTCAGGGTACCAACGCTGCAGAAGGTGCAAAAATCATCGATGATTCTGGATTGAAAGTATTTTCCGCGATTACGCTTAAGGAAGCTGCCGAGCGTGTGAAAGCTGCTTTGTAAAATAAGTACGCAGACGTAGTTCAACTGGATAGAATATCGGATTTCGGCTCCGAGGGTTGAGGGTTCGAATCCTTCCGTCTGTACTCGAAAGCTCAAACGAAAGTTTGGGCTTTTTTTATGCAGTAATCAAAAACAATTTTGGGAGGGGGCTAAACTAAAAAAGCAGGAGAAAATCTCCTGCCCTTTATTTGAAAACTAAACCAACTATTATTTAACTACCACAATAAATTCAAAAATACCACAATTATCAATAAATCAAAGTTCAATAGAAAAAATTGAATTTTTTTATTTTTCCCAATTCAATCTACCACAGATAATTCCAATTCAGTATAAAAAAGTGAAATTTGCAGTTCATCTCCTAATTAATTCTGTTCATTTTTAAATCAATACAGAACCTTAACCAAGGCCAGGTTCATCTTGATCTAGCGAAGTAGCGACAAGTTGTCTCTCCTCAACCAATTTTACATTTAGGACCTCTTTTACTTCCACCTTAAAAAACTCCTGGTGGATATTGAACCGAGCTTCGCCTTCCGCTGGAGCTTTGGCGATGTATGTCCCATTCTCTTGCATGGTGTAAGAATTGGAGTTATCCCGCAAGTTGTAAGAAAGAATATTCATCAGCTGTTTTTCCAACAGAGGAGCTTCCACTTTAAACAAAGATTCGAGGCGCTTATCAAAGCTACGGACCATCATGTCTGCACTTCCCGAATAGGTGCGCGTATCCCCATTGTTATGGAAATGATAGATCCGACTGTGCTCCAAGAAATCTCCCACGATGGATAAAACTTCAATATTTTCACTCAATCCCTTTCTTCCAGGTCGTAGGCAGCAAATGCCACGAATAATGAGTTTGATTGGAACTCCTTGTTGGGAGGCTCGGTAGAGCGCATAAATGATTTCTGAATCCTCAAGTGAGTTTACCTTAATGAAAATGCCACTAGGTAATCCATTTTGCGCATGCTTCGCCTCCTGCTCGATAAAGGAAATCAACTGATTTCTCATGTCCCGGGGAGCGGTAATCAAGTTGCGGTAATCACTTGGTACCGAGTGACCGGTTATTACATTAAAGAACTCGGATACGTCATTAGCCAAAACTTCATTCGTTGTAAGTAAACCAATATCTGTGTAAAGCCGTGCTGTATCCTCATTGTAGTTGCCCGAACCCAAATGTACGTAGCGTGTAATTTCTTGATCGTCTTTTTTAACAATCAAAAGCAGCTTGGTATGGGTTTTCAAATGGGAGATTCCATAGATCACAAAGCAACCTGCCTTTTGGAGTTTTTTAGCTTCCAAAATGTTATTTTCCTCGTCAAAACGAGCCTTTACTTCAAACAGCACGGATACATGTTTTCCATTTTCTGCGGCACGAAGCAGGGCTTTGGTGATGCGACTGTCCTTTGCCAAGCGGTAGATGGTCATTTTAATCGCCATCACATTGGGGTCATCCGCCGCATTCTCAATCAAATCGAGAATGGAGTCGATGTTGTTGTAGGGATGGTGGAGCAGAATATCCCGTTCCTTCAGAACTTCAAAAATATCTGCCCTCCCCTCTTCCGGGTAAGAAAGCGGCTTTACTGGGTCCGGTATCTGAGGTAATCTTTCCTTAAATCTTTTATTTCCAACGATTTGCCAAAGTCCAGTAAAATCAAGTATGCTAGCTCTTTTGACTAGAAAAACCGAATCTGGGCGCAAGTTCCAACGCTCCAAAAGAGAGTTGAGCATCCATTTGGAATATCCCTCCTCAATGTCAATGCGAACTACCCTTCCGGTCTTTCGCTCCATGAGTTTGCGCTTCACTTCCTCCAAGAAGTTGGCATCCATCTCGTCACTTTCTTCAAGTGTAAAATCTCCATTTCTGGTGATGCGAAAAAGGCTAACGGATTCGATTTCCACATTTCGGAAGAGTGAAATCAAGTTCTCACGAATTACTTCTTCGATTGGAATCAGTGTCAAGGAATTCTCACGCTCAATCTCAAAAAAACGGGGAATATTCGCCGGTATTTGGACAAAACTCATCTTACGCATGTCCTTGCGCTCTCCGGGGCTAGTGGTCACCACTCCAAATACGAGCAGCTTGTTCATCAAGATAGGAAAAGTGCGGTAGCCATCGTATACCATGGGGGTGAGCATGGGATAAATAGCCTTGAGGAAATACTGCCTTACTTTCTCTTGCTCCTCTGCGGTAAGCTTGGACACATTGATTACGGAGATTCCTTCTTGATGCAATTCGGGAAGGATAGTTTGGATAAAATGCTGCTCCTGCTCCCCATGAAAGCGTTGGCATTCCTTCATCAACTTTTCCTTGAAGGGTTCTTCTCGAAGACCAGAATAGTCCACGCGCTCTTTTTCGTAATCCAGATAATTGTAAAGGGAACCTACCCGAATCATAAAAAATTCATCCATGTTGGAGGCCGTAATGGCTAGGAATTTGAGCTTTTCAAAGATTGTGCGAAAGGTTTTTTTGGATTGATCCAAAACCCGTTCGTTAAATGTTACCCAGCTCAAGTCTCTACTGATCAAGTCACTTTTTTGGATGATTGACTCGTACTTATCTCCTACAGAAAGTTTCATATAATTAGAATTTCAACGTGATAATACGTTAATCTCAGGAATTTCAGGATTTTAAAAATTAAATATTTGTTAAAAAAAAGAAGCTAAAAGTGCCCCCTAGTTTTTAGCTGTCAATTTTGGCGTATTTCGCATTCTTTTCGATAAAGTCTCTTCGAGGGGCAACTTCATCCCCCATCAGCATGCTAAAGAGGTGATCTGCTTCTGCTGCAGAGTCTATATTGACTTGCTTGAGCGTTCGAGTGTTGGGATCCATGGTGGTGGACCAGAGCTGCTCAGGGTTCATTTCTCCAAGACCCTTGTAACGCTGAATTCCTACGCTATCTTCTTTCCCTTCTTTTGCCATCTCAGAGATGAGTCGCTTGCGCTCTTCCTCAGTCCAGCAATAGCGCTCATCTTTTCCCTTTTTCAATAAATAAAGAGGTGGCAAAGCAATGAATACAAAGCCTTGCTCGATGAGCGGTCGCATGTATCGGAAAAAGAGGGTTAAAATAAGGGTTCGAATGTGAGAACCGTCGATGTCCGCATCCGTCATGATGATGATCTTGTGGTAGCGAAGGCTGGAGGTATCCAATTCCTTGTCATCGTTGACCGTACCAAATTTCACACCTAGTGCAGTCAGGATGTTCTTGATCTCGTCGTTGTCGTAAATTTTATGCTCATGCGCTTTTTCTACGTTCAAAATCTTCCCTTTCAGTGGAAGGATGGCTTGAAAATCACGGTCTCTACCCTGCTTGGCAGATCCACCTGCGGAGTCTCCTTCGACCAGGTACAATTCGCAGACTGCTGGATCAGAGTTGGCGCAGTCGGCCAACTTTCCAGGAAGTCCTCCTCCACCGAGGATATTTTTACGCTGCACCATTTCACGCGCTTTGCGAGCTGCATGGCGAGCTTGAGCAGCAAGGATCACTTTACCAACGATGGTTTTTGCCTCTCTAGGATGCTCTTCTAACCAGGCCTGTAGCACTTCCGATACGGCCGAATCCACAAATCCCACCACGTCTGAGTTGCCTAGCTTGGTTTTGGTTTGCCCTTCAAACTGTGGCTCGGCTACTTTGATAGAAATCACTGCGGTGAGGCCTTCTCTAAAGTCATCACCCGACACTTCCAACTTCAGCTTGTCCAGTAGACCAGATTTGTCCGCATAAGACTTCAACGTGCGGGTTAGCGCTCTTCTGAAGCCTGTTACGTGGGAACCTCCTTCGTAGGTGTTAATGGTATTGACGTAGGAAACCACGTTTTCCGTGTAGGAATTGTTGTAGTTCATCGCTACCTGCACCGGCACTTCTTGATTGAGAGACTCGATGTAAATAGGATATTCGATTATTTTTTCTCGGGTTTCATCCAGGTATTGGACAAATTCCACTAGGCCACCTTCTGAGAAAAATTCATCAGACTTGGCAACGCCGTCTTCCATCTCACGAAGGTCCTGCAAATGAATGCGAATGCCTGCATTCAAGAAAGACATCTCTCGGAGACGATTGGCGATGGTTTCGTATTTATACTCCGTGATTGCAAAAATGCTATCATCGGGTTTGAAATGGATGGTGGTACCTCGCTTATCTGTTTTTCCAATTTCGCGGGCAGAATATTGTGGCGCACCAATCTTAAACTCTTGTTCTGTAATGACCCCATTTCTGTAAACGGTAGCCTTGAGATCTGAAGAAAGGGCATTGACGCAAGACACGCCCACTCCATGGAGACCCCCAGAAACTTTGTAGGTGTCTTTGTCAAACTTACCCCCAGCATGGAGTACAGTAAGTACCACCTCTAAGGCTGACTTTTTTTCCTTAGCGTGCATGTCAGTAGGTATTCCACGACCATTGTCCTCTACTGTGACAGAGTTGTCTTCGTGAACCGTCACCCGAATGGTGTCGCAATGTCCAGCAAGCGCCTCATCAATCGAGTTGTCTACTACTTCCCAAATCAAATGATGTAGCCCTCTGACTCCAACATCACCAATGTACATGGCAGGGCGTTTTCTAACTGCTTCTAGGCCTTCTAATACTTGAATATTACCAGCGCCATAGTCCTCTGGATTACTTAGTGTTTCTTCACTCATGGTTTTGACTAAATCCCTTAAAGGGGAGAATACTGCTTAGGGTGAACTTAGTTGGGATATATAGGCTGCAATTTAGAAAAAAAAAGTGAGTTTTTTAAGGGCTAAAAAAAAGACTTTTACCTCCGAATTGGATTAATTTAGCCGATTTATGGCCAAATATTATTTTGTATTTTATGAAAAAACAAACAAGCTAATAATTTTTTTGATTTATTTTTTAAACGTATGTTATTGATTTTCAGCAGCTGAATTTTTTTGTTTATTTTTTTTATTTTTTTTTAAAACAAATTTTTTTTTGTAAACTTATCCCATCGTAAAAGTTTGTTAACATCAACCAAAACCAAAAAAACTTATGAATTACACCTTGTTGGCGGATCTAGTCGGATTAGACAAGATCATCAATTCAGATCCAGTAGCTATTACCTTCTTCATTGGGTACATGGCAATGTTTGCCTCTGCAGTATTCTTCTTTGCAGAGAGAAGTTCAGTAGATGGAAAGTGGAAGCTTTCCTTGTTGGTATCCGGTTTGATCACCGGTATCGCAGCAGTACATTACTATTACATGAGAGATTTCTATCTACAAACTGGCGCTAGCCCAACGGCTTTCCGTTATGTAGACTGGACCTTGACTGTACCTTTGATGTGCGTTGAGTTTTACCTATTGACTAAGCCTTTCGGCGCAAAAGGTTCTACTCTTTTCAAGTTGATCCTTGCTTCTATCGTGATGCTAGTGACAGGTTACATCGGAGAAACTTCCGGACTTGACAGCAACATCATGTGGGGTATCCTTTCAACTGTAGGTTACTTATACATTGTGTACGAAGTATTTGCAGGTGACATCGCTAAATTGGCGAGCAGCTCTAACAGTGCAGCGCTTGGAAGAGCAATGTTCTTGTTGAAAATCTTCATCACTTTGGGCTGGTCTATCTACCCTATCGGTTACATGGTTCTTCCAGGAAACCTTCTTTCTGGTATGTTCGAAGTAAGCTCTATTGACTTGTTCTACAACTTAGCTGATGCGATTAACAAAATCGGTTTTGGTTTGGTAGTGTACTCAGTAGCAGTTGCTGAAAGCAGCAAGAAATAAATAAACATAAAGCTGCCTGTACGAAAGTGCAGGCAGTTTTTTTGTACCTATGAAAAAATACGACTACATACTAGCTGGAGGAGGATGCGCAGGTTTGAGCCTGGTCTATCATCTACTAGAAAGTAGTTTGAAAGATTCCCAAATCCTCATCATTGATCCTAGCCAGGGGGAAATCCCCAACAAAACCTGGTGCTATTGGAGCAAGGAGGCACTTCCCATTCATCCCCAGTCTGCACGCTTCTCGTGGAATTCGTTCTACCTCAAAGATGCAAATCAGCAGCTTACCAAGCCTTTAGAAGAACTGTCCTACCACCACCTCAACTCACATGACTTTTATGCCCATGTGCTTGAGAAAATTAGACAGTTTCCGAATGTTCATTTTTTAAAAGAAGAAGTAGTATCCCTTAGCCCAGCAGGTACTGGTTTACAGGTAACTACCAACTTATCTGGCACTTTCAATGCCTCCTATGTATTTGATTCACGCGTAGAATCAGGTCCATCCAACCAATCTATTTTAAATCAAATTTTCATCGGAATCCGAATTAAGGTTTCAGAACCTCTATTTGATCCTAAAAAATGGGGATTGATGGATTTTGAGACGCGTCCCTCGAATGGATTTGATTTTATCTACACGCTACCCTTCTCTAATCATGAGGCGTTGATCGAGTATACAGCCTACACCACAGAGGAGCGCAGTGAAGAATCACTCCTGCAAGAACTTCAAGAGTTTCTTCGCTTAAAATATGGCCCAATAGCCTACGACATTCAGTTCCAGGAATCTGGAAAAATACCAATGAGTACCCGAAACTTTTTTAGCTCGGTCAGCCCGCGCCACATCCCTATCGGAACCGCTGCTGGTTGGACCAAGCCTTCTACTGGTTATACCTTCGCACCTATTCAAGAAAATTGTACTGCCTTAGTTGCCAGTATGGAAAAAGGTGAGCTTACTCGCTTCCATTTTCCAAGAAAAAATCGCTTTGTTTTTTACGACAACATCCTACTCACCATCGCACATAGATGGCCAAAAAGGCTACCCAGTCTTTTTCTAAACCTGTTTTCTTCCTCTAGACCTGAATTAGTTTTTCGCTTTCTATCCGAAAAAACCACCTTCAGCGAAGAAATACGTCTCTTGTCAGGGCTAAAATTTGGGATTTTCCTCAAAGGGCTACTTCGATATGGATCGTATTGAAAACTTATCCAAAGCACTAGGACTCGGAATTGCTCTCCTCTTCATCCTACTTCCTAATCTGCCCATAGCGATTCAATTTGGTGTTTTTGGCCTGATTTTAGTCCTAGTTGGCATTCCACATGGAGGAATAGACCACCTCATTCACAATCCTGATATTCGTCCCCGAGGCCTGGTTCACTTTATCCTAGGCTATCTATTGCTAATGCTGGTGTACGGGCTACTTTGGTGGCTACTTCCGTTGGCGGCATTGCTTGCATTTTTGGTGATGTCAGCCTACCACTTTGGACAGTCCCATTTCTTGGGACAAGGACAGATTCAAACTAAAGAAGGATTGCTTTACCTACTGAAAGGGGCATTCTTCCTTTCTGTAATCCTGCTTGGAGATTGGGAGATGACCCAAGAGATTTTGAGTTCAATCCTATCCCTACAGCTCGATGAAGAAACTAGACTAGCAATCATGGGAGTCCTAATGGTCAGTTCTTTGGTTACCCAAGGATTGAATAACAAGCCCTTTGGCTTGGGAGATGCATTGGATTTCCTTGTCTTAGTTCCTATCCTGTATTTTAGCCCGCTATTGATTAGTTTTAGCGTCTATTTTGGCTTTTGGCACTCCATTCCGAGCATGCTGGCAGAATACAAGTATTTGAGTCAAGTACCTGCCTTCAATTCGCCTCTCAAATTTGGAAAGCAATTGCTTCCCTTTTCAGGAATCAGCCTGATTGGAATTGGATTACTGTTGTTTTTGGGATTCGAGTTTCTTGAATCAAACGAACTCTACTTGCTCTTTTTTGTGATGATTTCACTTATTTCCCTTCCCCATATCCTCTACATGGATACCTTTTTGAAGGAGAAATTTCAGAATTGACCAGTGGTCAACATAACCAAAGTACAGGCTTCGATTGCGTCAATACCTGCTGCTTTTGCTTTTGAAAAAAATGCAGAATTCTCTGTTCCTGGGTTAAAAATAATACGCTTAGGCCCCAATCCAATCAGGTAATCTATCCATTCCGATTGATTCTGAGGTCCTAAATACAAGGTAATGGTGTGGATCCCTTCCAAAGCCGGCATTTGTCGCAAATCCAAAATTTCCTCCCCAAAAACTATCCCCTTCTTGATCCCAATGGGTACGAAGGGAACTCCTTTGGCTTGCAACAACTCAGCAGCTCGGTAAGGATAGCGTTCGGGATTGTCAGTGGCACCGACCACCAAGGTTAACTTGGATTTATTTGGCTCGCTGTCCATAGTTTCTATCCCGCTCAAAAGTATCCATGTGACGGTGCTTTTTACTCTCGTAGATGTCTGCCAAAGTAATCAGGATACCCGTTTCCTCCACCTCGCCAAACTCATCATTCAGCGCGGTGCCGAAGGTCTTCATGGTGGGTGATAAATTCATGTAGGTATTGATTAAGGGAGGAATATTCTCACCCAAGGCCCTAATCT
>CAMDLI010000049.1 GCA_945901615.1 Spirosoma fluviale | reverse complement strand
CCCCCAATTCTTTCAAGGAGGCAGCCAGATAGTTCAAAGACGCTGCTCGATCCAAGCCCGCATTCCCTTGCATCGATCCGATGATGGCCGGTGCCTCAAACTGCGCCCCAAAACGCATCATGTCTGCGATAAACCGAACTGCTTTCTGCCGAATTTCTGGATCAGCATCCGTCAGCGTCAAGCCATGGATTACTTTGCCTGCACCTGTGCCCACCGCGGAAATGCGCATCGAATGTGCCGCCAAACAGGCCTTCAATTCGGAAGCGTCCACCGACTGAGCTGAAGCCGTAAATAGCTCCACGGCATCAAATCCAAGCTCCGCCGCCTTTTGAATCGCTGCGGTTAAATCATGCCAATAGATCCATGGCCCCTGCTTGATCTCGGGCACCAAGGCTATAGTCACACTAGACTTAATCATCCGCTTCAGCGTCTAAGTCCACGATAATTTTGACAGTTCCCTGTGCATTTTCTGACCAGGCAACCAATGCAGCTCCAGATTCAGACAAGGGAACTACCCGACTGATTACCTCCTTCACTGGAAATTTTCCTGCTTCCAAATAAGCAATTACCTCTGGGAATTCATCGGTGCAGTTACGCGAACCCAAAATTTCAATTTCCTTCCGCACAAAAATCCCTGTATTGAATTCCACCGCCTTTTTGGCATATCCAATGCAGACCACGCGGCCCGTGTAGGCCACCGCCTCTACCGCTGCACGGTAGGTAATGTGGCTGCCCACTGCCTCAATGACCACATCCGGGCCATCGCCTTGCGTGATGCGTGCCAATGCCTCTTCCAAAGATTCCTCACTCGTATTGACGGTATGTGCAACGCCTATTTTGCGGGCTATGGCCAGTTTGGTCTCGTCCAAATCCAAGGCAATCACCTCCGCCCCTCGATTCACGGCCGAAGCAATCGCTCCCATCCCCACAATACCACATCCGATCACCGCTACCCGATCCTTTGCCGTCACCCGACCCCGAGCTGCCGCATGGAATCCCACCGTGAGCGGCTCCACCAAGGCCAATTCCGTCAGGGACAGCTTTTCAGAGGAATACACATCCGTGTAGGGCACGGTAATGTAGCGCGTCATGCCTCCTGGCCGGCGCACGCCCATGGTTTTGTTGTCCTGACAAGCATTCCTACGCCCCTTTCGGCAGGAGATGCAGGTGCCACAATTTAAATAGGGATACACGGTGACTTGTTGACCTATCCGAAATCCAGCAGGCACCTCGGAGCCGATTTCGGCGATCGAGGCCCCAATCTCATGTCCCAGGATGCTTGGGTATTCCTGCAACTCAAAGAGTCCTTTGAACCCATTCAAATCCCCACCACAAAAGCCCACCTTGCTAATTTTTAAAAGCAATTGATCCTTCGCCACCACTGGCTTGGGTATATCCTTGACTTCAGTTTGGCCCACGGCCGTTAGAAATAATGCCTTCATAGTTGTTGTCTTAAATCGTTTTCCGGTAATCCCTCGTACCACATCGTATTTTTAATTGGAGCCACCACCTTCGCAATATCCTCCAAAAGGCCATCCGGCATCTTCAATTCGAAGGCCCGCAGATTCCTTCGGAGCACCTCTCGATCACTCATGCCTACAATGGTGGTGGCAATTGCCTCTTGATCCATTGCAAATCGCATCGCCACGTCACTCAGCGCAACCTGGTAGTCCCGACACAGGGCCAACAGCGGCGCTTGAATCGCCTTCACCTCTGCAGGGGCATTGTGCCAAGCCGGAATCGGGGCATCCGAAAGAATGCGCTGTACCAGAGGTGCCGCATTCATCAATCCAAAGCCCTTTTCTTTGGACAGGGGCACCAATTCCTCCAAAATTTCATCCTGAATCAAGTTGTAGTGCGCCCAAGAAAGGACGGTATCAAACTCATTTTCTCGGGCCAGAGAGGCCAAATACCGAACTGGCAAACCCGTCAAGCCGATGTACCGTGCTTTGCCGGAGGCCTTGATGTGCTGTATAGCGGGGATGGCTTCTTCGATAATTTGCTGGCGAGATACGAATTCGGTATCGTGCAACTGAAACAGGTCCACGTAATCCGTTTGCAAACGCTCCAAGGACTCATCGATGCTTTTCAAAATCCGATCGTAGGAAAAATCAAAATCGCGCAGCCCATAGCGCCCGCATTTGGTGGCCAAGTATATTTCCTTCCGCTTGCCTTTTAAGGCCCGCCCCAAGCGCGTTTCTGCCAAGGTTTCTCCATAAAAAGGAGCCACATCAAAAAAATTCACGCCTTGATCTATGGCGAGGTGCACCGCAGCAATCCCTTCCTTTTCGTCACAAACCTCAAAAACGTCTCCTAAGGGGGAGGCCCCAAATCCTAGAATTGACACGAGTAGGTCCGTATTGCCCAGTTTGCGGTAATCCATGAAGTAGTTAGGTTTTGATAGGCTTTAAATATAAGGAATTGATTGTCAACAGTCAACCGTCCACTGTCGACAGCCGAGTCGTGGTGTGACATGGCCTAGAATCTAAATTTAAGCACGTTTTTTAGTAACAGACTGCAATTGACTGTGGTCTGTTAGCTGTTGACTAAATAAAGTCAACAGTTGACTGTCGACAGACCACAGTCGGTAGGCATATGCTACTAAAAACGTATTAAAATTTGGATACTAAACCTGGTATCAAACGAATCTGCTGTGGACCGTGGTCTGTTAGCCGTTGACAAAATTAAAGTCCTTCAACTGACTCCCTCGCATAATTGCGGATAATCCCGTAGCTTAATGTGTTGAATCTTTTTTGAAACCCCTAACCCTCCTCCAATGAAGCGTTTATTTTCCCTGCTGCTACTCCTACTCCTGAATCTGACTAGTGGGCATACCCAAACCTTAAAAACCAATTGGACAGATCAGGTGAATCCTGCCAATCCATTGCCGGAATACCCAAGGCCGCAACTGGTTCGGAATTCCTGGCAAAACCTGAATGGCCAATGGGACTATGCGATTTTGCCCAAGGGAACAGCTCCGGAGGCAGGCTTTCAAGGCAAGATCACCGTTCCTTTTGCGGTGGAATCCCTTCTTTCTGGCGTACAGAAGACGGTGGGGCCGGATCAGGAACTCTGGTATGAGCGACAGCTGACACTATCCTTGAATCGAACCAACAAGCGGACCATTTTGCATTTTGGAGCGGTTGATTGGGAAGCTGAAGTCTGGGTCAATGGTACCCGTGCAGGCGGTCACCAGGGCGGCTTTGATGGATTCAGCTTTGATATTTCGGAGCTTCTGATCAAGGGGGATAAACAAACGATTCGTGTGCGTGTCTGGGATCCATCCGATGCTGGACCACAGCCTAGAGGCAAGCAAGTTCAAGATCCTAAGAGTATTTGGTACACGCCAGTGACTGGAATTTGGCAAATCGTCTGGTTGGAGACCGTCCCGATTCAGCACATAACAGCAGTTACTTCAAGAACGGATTGGGAAAATAAAACCTTGGTTTTCAGCCCAGAGATTCAAAGCAATCGTCAAGACCTGACGGTTCAAATTAGCGTCACGGATCCACAAGGATTTTCCGAAACAAAATCTGGCAAGTTGGGAGAGCCGATCCAAATTCACTTGCCAAATCCGAAACCCTGGTCTCCAGGCGCGGCATTTCTATATCCGGTTAGCATCAAGTTGTACCAAGGAAAAAACCTGTTGGACGAAGCCCAGAGTTATGCGGCATTTAGAGACATACGGATGGCGAAGGATGCCAATGGGCACCAACGGATGCTCCTCAATGGAGAAGAGGTATTCCACTATGGGCCTCTAGATCAGGGTTGGTGGCCGGATGGCTTGTACACAGCCCCTACAGATGAAGCCTTGCTATTTGACATTCAAAAAACGCGTGAAATGGGCTTCAACATGATCCGCAAGCATGTGAAGGTGGAGCCGGCCCGCTGGTATTACCATGCCGATAGGCTGGGGATGCTTGTCTGGCAGGACATGCCAAGCGGCGACTTGGGGAATAGATGGGAAGTGCGCCCAGGGATCATCCGAAAAGGAGTGAATAGGGAACGAACAGCGGCTAGCGAAAAGATCTTTACGACGGAGTGGACTGAGATAATTAATGAATTCAAATTCTTTCCCTCGATTGTAGTTTGGGTACCCTTCAATGAAGCCTGGGGACAATTCAAAACCAAAGAAATCACAGCGCTTACCCGTGAATTGGACCCAACTCGCTTGATCAACAGTGCTAGCGGGGGCAACTTTGAACTTGAGGGCAATCGGGTCGTGGGAGATATTTTGGATTTGCACAACTACCCAGATCCTGTGATGCCTGATCCAGCCGTTTTTGGAACGTCCATCAGTTTAGTGCTAGGCGAATATGGAGGATTGGGATTGCCACTCGAGGGGCATACTTGGCAGCAAAAAGACAATTGGGGATACCAGAGCTTCAAGTCTAAAGAAGAATTGGAGGCGCGTTACCGAACTTTAGTAGATGATTTGAATGAATTAATACCTAAAGGATTGGCGGCTGCAGTCTATACTCAGACCACGGATGTAGAAATTGAAACGAATGGATTGATGACCTACGATCGAAAAGTGATCAAAATTCCTACAGAAGTGCTTTTTCAAATTCACCAGAAACTTTACCAGAAGAAGCGGTAATTTTTACCTCTTCTTGGCTTGAGGATTAGGCTTCAAAAAATGCACCTATATGCGTTTTTGAAGCCTAATCTTTATTTTTTGTGCTGTCGGACTGAATTAAATGAAAATAGGTAACTATGTAAATCGGTTTGAAAAGATTTTTTTAAAACTATGTATCAATGCGTAACAATGCATTTGGCACCTAATTAACACGAAAAGTCTTAGATACTTGGTGCCGACACATTAGTTTAGATTAAAATTGTCATGAGGCTTTTTGTTTATTTTTTTTAGGGAGGGGAGTCACGGTTTTCCTCTCCCTTTTTTTATGACAATGATTAGTATATGAGTAGGAAGCGATTTTCATAGTACGAATGATGAAAATAAGGTTAGTTCTCCCCATCCTAATTGCCCTACTGGTCAGCTCAACTAGTTTGGCTGCTGACTATACTTGGTTTAGTACCGCTACCACTACTTGGAAAAATAGCCGTCGATCTGAATTTCTAGGGGGGCAGCTATCCACTGCCATTTTAGATTCTTTAGATAAGATCTACGAAAAATCTCCACACCAATACATTGTATATGAACTGGGTGCAAAGCGCTATGTTCAGGTTCGCTGCACCTTTGACTTGTATGAGATTCAAGGGGATAAGTTGGTTAATAAATACTTGTATTTCAATCGAGGCTATACTTGTGGTGCCAATTCACTTGTTCGAGACGACACACACTACATCCTCGGAGGGCATGGTTTCTGGACCAATCATCTCGATCTTCTTGCCTTCGATGAATTGCATGGTTCTTGGGAATTGGTAACCACCAAAAACCAGCCTACGGATTACTTCTCGGCTTTTGCCTATCAAAATACCAAAGGAATATTCGCTCTTTTTGGGGAAGAATTTAATCAACGAAAAGGCCTAGATGTAAAAAAATCCCAAGGCTATTTTTTGGACTGGAAAACGAAAGAATGGCTGGAATTAGAGGTTAAGATCGAGGGCTTGGACCTGATAGATTTATTCGAGAAGGGGGGATTGTATTTTATTCAAACGCAGGATTATGCGTTTTGGGCATCTACGAGTGTATTAAAAAATATTGGGTGGAACCTCATCGAAAAGGAAACCGGCAAGATTTTCTTTTTTGATGCGAAGAATGTTGACGTGGGGCTCGGCAATTACCTTGAAATTGTCGGCAATGTCTTGACCTATCCTGCACCAAGTGGGGAACAGAAAACGCTGGACCTTGATGAAATTCGAAAAAAGTCCAAGGAGGTAGGCTTTGTTCGAGTGAAGGAAGTAGCATCATTTGGGATGAATTATACCTGGGCCTATGGCTTGTTTTTTGTAGTGGTGGCGGTCGGCTTCCTGCTTGTGAAAAAAATCCTCCCCAAGAAAAAAATCGAGGAAACTGCAGAGCAGCCCTTCAAAAGGTTAGAGCCCATTGAACTTTTGTTGCCGTTTTCCGGACAGTTGCTCACCACCGAAACTCTCGATCAGCTTTTAGGCATTGATAGCCAGGCAAACTTCGATTCCCGACGCATGAAGCGCGCCCGCCTAATTAATGACATCAACGAGAAGTACTTCGCTCAAGCAGGCAAAGAGTTGATTGTTCGCGACAAAAAGCCGGAGGACAAGCGCTACGTCTACTACAAAATTCAAGCTTAAGCCCTACATTTTTAAGCAAATTCTTCCCTCCTTTTGGAGGTCTTCCTCGAATATAGCCGTACTTTTGTGAGGATTTTTACTCCCCATGCTCGAGAAATTACAAAGCCTAAAAGACCGATTTGAAGAAGTAGGACAGCTCATCATCCTACCTGACTCCATGGCCGATATGAGCTCCTACGCCAAGCTGACCAAGGAATACAAAGACTTGGAAAAGCTCGTGAGCGTAGCGGATGCCTATTCCTTGGTTCTGCAAAACATTGATAGCTCCAAAGAAATCCTAGACAAGGAAAAAGATCCGGAGTTTCGAGAGATGGCCAAGGCAGAACTGGATGAGCTGCGTGAGAAGAAAATCGTCCTCGAAGAAGAACTCAAGCAGCTCCTCACTCCCAAAGACCCGAACGATTCGAAGGATTGTATTCTTGAAATCCGCGGCGGTACCGGTGGGGATGAGGCGGCGATTTTTGCAGGCGACCTCTTCCGAATGTACGAACGCTTCTGCGAAATGCAGAACTGGAAGTTGACCGTGCTCGATTTGACCTTCGGCTCCGCAGGGGGCTACAAAGAAATCATTGCCACCGTCTCCGGAGCAGATGTGTACGGCATGCTCAAGTACGAATCAGGCGTGCACCGCGTACAGCGCGTGCCCGCTACCGAATCTCAAGGACGGGTACATACCTCCGCCGCATCTGTAGCTGTACTTCCCGAGATGGACGAAGTAGAGGTGCACTTGGACATGAACGACATCCGGAAGGATACCTACTGCTCCTCTGGTCCCGGTGGGCAGTCGGTGAACACCACCTACTCGGCGGTGCGCTTGACGCACAATCCTAGCGGGCTGATTGTAACTTGCCAGGATGAAAAATCCCAGATCAAAAACTTTGAGAAGGCACTAAAGGTGTTGCGCTCCCGACTCTACGAGATCGAGCTAGCCAAGCACAACGATGCAGTTGGAGCCCAACGCCGTTCCATGGTCGGCAGTGGCGACCGCTCCGACAAGATCCGTACCTACAACTATCCCCAGTCGCGTGTGACCGACCACCGAATCAACAAGACAGTGTACAACTTGCCAGAGGTGATGGATGGGCGTATCGAAGAATTTATCTCTGCACTTCGCATGGCTGAAAATCTAGAAAAAATGCAAACTGGAGGGATTGATTAAACCTTCAGTCATTGTAAAGAAAGAATTAAGCCCGTATCTTGATAAAAATCCCCTTTTAGAATTAACCAACTATACCTATGCTTATTGAAGGAGAAAGAGAGATCCGCCTGATCACTTGGAATGAATCTCATATTCACCAAATGTACCCGATTGCCAATAACCCAAAGATCTTCATGAATCTTCGGGATAATTATCCCCAGCCCTACACCATTCACGATGCCCGGCATTGGGTTGAATACAACCATAAGTTCAATCCAGCACAGAATTTTGCGATTGAATTTGAAGGCAGGTTGGCAGGTTCGATTGGTGCTGAGCGAGGAAAAGATGAGCTACGAACCAATATGGAGCTTGGCTTTTGGGTAGGCGAACCTTTCTGGGGAAAGGGCATTGCCACCGAAGCTGTGAAGCTCTACACCGACTACATCTTCGATAAGTTTGATATCCAGCGCATCTATGCGCAAGTATTTGACTTCAATGGGGAATCCATGAACGTACTCGAAAAAGCGGGTTACATCCCCGAAGCCATCTTGAAAAAAGGATTTATCAAGCGCGGCACAGTAGGCGATCTTTTTCAGTATGTAAAGGTGAGAGGGGAGGATTAGAATTGAGAGACAAGAGGCAAGAGGCAAGAAGCGAGATAAAAGTATCAAGTATCAAGTAGCTAGTATCAAGTAGAACTTTGTACCAAGTACGAAGTACAATGTACAAAGTAGGAAATACGAGATACGAAGTACGAAATTCCATAGGCAGGATTTCTTCAACATTCTTCAATCAGCATACGAAATTCGATATTAACTTTCATTCCGTATTTCGTATTTCGTACCTCACATTTGCCTTCGTATCTGGTACATTGTACAAAACCTGTACGAAGTACCAAGTACAATGTACCATGATCTTTAAATAGCAGAATTCTATTCTAACTCGAATCCCTACTTTGTACTTAGTACTTGGTACTTGGTACATTTCTTCATTCTTCAATCGGCGTTCAGCATTCGACATTATAAAAAGTATCAAGTAACAAGTATCAAGACGCTTGAAATTGTAAAACTCGAATTCCTACTTTGTACTTCGTACTTGGTACATTGTACAAATCAACTTCGTATTTCGTACCTCGTATTTCGTATTTCATGAAAAATTTCCTCTTTCTCCTTATCCTACTATTCTCCTGCGGTCCTCAAGAGCGGATTTCGAAGGAGGCATTTGATGATGTCCAACGCAACAATGACGTCAGACGAATTACTGAAGTTGAAATTTTGAGAGAGGCGATGGTCTGGGGAGATTCCATCACCCAAGAAGCCCAGGCCCAACTCATCTCCCAGCTTCAGCAGGCCATAGCGGCAAATGGCCATTCCGGCGCCATCGACTTCTGCCAAGTCAATGCCTTGCCAATTTTAAAATCTTTGGAAACCAAGCATGCGGTCACCCTGAGACGGGTTTCTTCCCGTCCCGGAAACCCCCTAGATGCTCCTGATGCGGCCGAAACCCCGCTGCTCGATGCCTATGCCTACAATGTGGAAAACAACATCTCCTCTGATCCGAGCATCCAAAAGTTGGAGCAGGGAGAAGTATTTCTCTACACCAAGCCCATCGTAATCAGCAATGCACTCTGTTTAAGTTGCCATGGTGATCCCAAAAAGGACATCGCTCCCGAAACTGCCGCCAAACTGAAGCAACGCTACCCGCAAGACCCGGCTACCGGCTATGCACTCGAAGATCTGAGAGGCATGTGGTCCCTGCGCCTCCCCAAAAAAGAAGTGGTCAAACGACTTTAACACTTCAGCAGCTTCCTCCTATTTTTTCGAACCCATAAATCCATAGTTCGGCGGGAGAAAGATTTTTTTCTATCGCTCCCAAATTTCATAGACCATTTATCAAATGGGCTGTGGTAACCTTGAGAAAATTTGTATTTTCAAGGGTATTTCGGTGTAGCTGAACAAATGAAAAAAATCCTGGGTCTTTTTTTGGTGATTTTAACGAGTTTTCAACTCAACCCAGCCCGGGTATTTGATCCCTATACCCAAAAAATTGTGGGTACTCCGGTAGCTTTTGACATGACTCCAATTGCTGCCGGCACCTTTTGGATGGGGAGCGCGGATCCTTCTTTTCCCGACCAGCAGCCCCTGCATGCGGTGCAATTGGATGCCTTTTGGATGGGCACCCATGAGGTGACCTGGGAGGCATTCGAACTTTTTCTAGACAAGCAGTACGAGCAAACGATCACGGAAGGTGGAGTGCCTGCAAGAGTAGATGCACTTTCACGACCGAGTTTACCCTACCTCGACATGACCTTTGGCATGGGCAAAGAGGGAAAGCCTGCCGTGGGCATGACCCAGTACGGTGCGATTCAATACTGCCACTGGCTGTACCTGAAAACAGGGATATTTTACCGCCTACCCACCGAAGCAGAGTGGGAGTATGCCGCTAGAGCTGGTTCCAAGGACCGCTTTTTCTTTGGCAGCGACCCCACAGCACTGGCCGACTATGCCTGGTTTGCTACCAACAGCAAGGGGAGCACACAGGTGGTAGGAACTAAGAAACCCAACCCTTGGGGACTGCACGATATCTACGGCAATGTGACCGAGTGGACGATAGATCAGTATGCTCCTGATTTTTACGTCAAGTCTGCTGACACCAATCCCATCAATCAAGCGACTAAACTCTATCCGCACGCCCTTAGAGGAGGGAACTTTGCAAGTACTGCCACCAGTCTTGGTTCCTCCTTTCGGGAGCAATCCAGTCCCATGTGGAAACGCATTGATCCCCAGATCCCCAAAAGCCAGTGGTGGTTTCCCGAAGCTCCCTTTGTAGGAATGCGACTGGTACGACCCTTGATTCCACCTACTCCTGAAGAAATTTATGCCTACTATACGCAGGCACCCATTGTTGACTACTGACCCAAAATACATCTCTTATGAAAAAAAATCCTTCTCGCCGCGATTTTGTAAAGACCTCAGCCCTACTGACGGGAGGTCTCCTCGCACCCTCATTTTTGATCCCTGGAGCTTATGCCGCTCCCCAAAATCACCTCAAGTTGGCCGTGATTGGCTGTGGAGGTAGAGGCACGGGTGCTGTATTTCAGGCTTTTGACACGGGACATCCCATCAAGTTGGTCGCCATGGCCGATGCCTTTGAAGATCGTCTCGAGGGCAGCTACAAACCGATACTTGAAAAGTACGGCAAAGACAAGGTGGACGTGCCGAAAGAGCGTCGCTTCGTAGGTTTTGACGGCTACAAAAAAGCCATTGCAGAAGCTGATGTCGTGATTTTGTCCTCGCCTCCAGGCTTCCGCCCCTCCCACTTTGAGGAGGCGGTGCGACAAGGCAAGCAGATCTTTATGGAAAAACCCGTAGCCACCGATGCTGCAGGGATCCGAAAGGTGCTGGCTGCTGCTGAGGTAGCCAAGGCGAAGAAACTGAATGTGGTCGTGGGCTTGCAGCGCCACTACCAAAACAACTATCGGGAATCCATGAAGCGTATTCAGGATGGAGTTCTCGGCGATATTGTCGGCGGTCAGGTGTACTGGAATGACGGAGGAGTCTGGGTGAAACCACGGACCCCAAACCAAACGGAGATGGAATACCAGATGCGCAATTGGTACTACTTCAACTGGCTTTGTGGGGACCATATCGTGGAGCAGCACGTGCACAACATTGACGTGGCCAACTGGGCCAAAAATGGCTATCCAGTCAAAGCAGAGGGTACTGGAGGACGTGCCGTACGTACCAGCAAGGAACATGGGGAGATTTTTGACCACCACGTACTCACCTTCACCTATGCAGACGGTACTGTGATTCACTCCGAGTGTCGCCATTTTCCAGGTGCCGCCAACCGGGTGGATGAGACCTTCCAAGGGACCCAAGGAAAGGCCTACCTCAGCGCGGGCAACCATGGGCTACTTACCGATTGGAAAGGAAAGGTACTCTACGATCACGACCGCAACAACCAGCCCAATCCATACCAGCAGGAGCACGACGAGTTGTGGGCAGCCCTAGTGAAGGGAGAGTACAAATTTGCCGATGCCGAAAATGCAGCCAAGTCAACGATGACAGCCATCATGGGCAGATACGCCACCTATTCTGGAAAGGTGATGACTTGGGAAGAGTCCCTTAACGGCAAGGTAGATCTCTTCCCCGATACCCTCGCTTGGGATGCGGCACCAAAGCTGCTGCCAAACGCGGATGGCTTCTACCCTCATGCGATACCTGGTAAAACTAAAGTAATCTAAGCCATGGAAAGAAGAGGATTTATCAAGAGACTAGGTCTAGGAGCTGCTGCCGTAAGTGCTGCAGGTGCCCTAAGCCTTCCCACCTTTGCCAAGGGTAAAGTGGCTGCTGCCCCGTTTAAACTAGATTATGCGCCACACTTTGGCATGTTTAAGGAGCATGCTCCGGGTGGATTGGCGGACGAACTCCGATTTATGGCCGACCAAGGATTCCGTTCCTTGGAGGACAATGGCCTCCTCAAACGATCCATCGCGGATCAAGAGCTGATCGGGAAGACCCTCGATCAACTTGGGATGCGGATGGGCGTATTTGTAGTGGATGGAGGAGACAACTGGAAAGTTTCCCTCACGACTGGGAAGCAGGAGTTTTTGGACAATTTCGTAGCTACCTGCAAGGCTTCCGTGGAGACTGCCAAGCGGGTCAATGCGAAGTGGATGACCGTGGTGCCTGGCTATTTTGAGCGCAATCTTCAGCTTGGGGTGCAGACTGGAAATGTCATTGATGCGCTCAAGCGGGGTGCAGAGATTTTTGAGCCCCATGGCATGGCGATGGTCTTGGAGCCACTAAGTGACAATCCGGACCTTTTTCTCCGCCATGCAGATCAAACCTACATGATCTGCCGTGCCGTGGGTAGTCCAGCCTGCAAGTTGCTCTACGATGCCTACCACATGCAGCGCAACGAGGGTAATCTGATTGCGACCATGGAAAAAACCTGGTCTGAAATTGCCTACATCCAAATTGGCGACAATCCTGGTAGAAAAGAGCCGGGAACTGGTGAGGTCAACTATGCCAATGTATTTCAGTACATCCACAAAAAAGGCTTTACGGGAATCTTGGGCATGGAGCATGGCAACGCCCTTCCAGGCAAAGCAGGGGAGTTGGCCTTGATTGAGGCCTACCGGAAAGTAGATGTAAAATGAAGCAGCTCCTCTTCCTACTTGGGGCCTTCCTTTGTGTCACGGTAAGTTTTGCCCAAGATCCAGCATGGAACTCCTTTCAAACTCCGGGGAAAGCCTCTTTGAGAGGCTTATCCCCCATTTCGGATCAGGTCTGCTGGGCCAGTGGCTCTGGGGGCACTTGGCTGAAGACCGAGGATGGAGGAGCGAGCTGGCAGATGGGGACAGTTGCCGGTTTGGATACGGTAGACTTTCGATCCATCCATGCCTTTGATGCCCAGACGGCGGTGGTGGCTTCTGCAGGGCAGCCTGCGGTAATCTACCGAACCGAAGATGGGGGAAAGACTTGGGGAAAAGTTCATCAGGAAGGTACCGAAGCATTTTTTGATGCAATCCAGTTTGTGGATGCTCAGCGTGGCTATGTATTGGGAGATCCCATTGGAGGCAAGTGGATGATTTTGGAGACGGTTGATGGAGGGCGAAGCTGGCATTCCCTAGCCAATTTACCAGATGCGGTGCCTGGGGAAGCAGCCTTTGCGGCAAGTGCATCTTCCCTCGTCGCCGATGCATCTGGGCTAGTAGTTGCCACAGGAGGTAGCCAGTCTCGTTTGCATCGCTACTCCTTTGCCTCGCGGTCATGGGCAGTGCGCGAATTGACAGACATGATTCAGGGGGAGTCCTCGCAAGGGGTTTTTGCAGTTACTGCGCTTCCTGGAGAAGGAGGATTGGTGCTGGTGGGTGGAGATTACCTAAAACCTGAAATCCGGCTGGGCAATGCCTTACTAGTTCTAGGTGAGGTGAACATTTCTACCAGCGAGGGTCCAAGTGGCTACCGCTCTGGCGTGGCTTACCTTCAGGATAAGGGCTGGGTGGTCGCGGTAGGTCCAGGCGGTTCGGACTATTCTTCGGATGGGGCCCACAGTTGGAAGCCCTTTTCACAAACGGGCTTTCACGCCGTCAAAGCAGCCCCCGGAGGCAAAGTACTCTGGGCATCTGGAGGCCAGGGTCGTTTTGGAAAATTAGTGTATTGATGACAATTGACCCAAATTTTTAAAAGGGAGTCATTTTTTAAGGGAGTTTGTAAAAATAAATACAATTTATTCAGTCTTTCTGCTTTCAAAAAACAGGGAGGATTGTATATTTAAGTCAGCGAGTCCAGTTTCCCACCTAAATTTCTCTTTTTCTACGACTATGTTTGAAATCATTCCTTCCATTTGGTTGATCAACGGCAAGTGTGTGCGGCTGAAGCGAGGCGACTTTGCCACCGAGGAGGTCATCTCCCATAACCCCCTTGAGATTGCGCAAGCCTTTGAGGGAATAGGTGTCAAGCGTGTTCATTTGGTGGATTTGGATGGTGCCCGAAGAGGGGAGCCCAAAAATTACAATATTTTGGAAGCGATCGCAGGCTATACGGATCTGGAGGTTGATTTTACTGGAGGCATCACAACAGATGGAGACGTGATTCGGTGTTTTGAATTTGGAGCCAAAACCGTCACCATCGCTTCTGCTGCGGCCAAACATCCGGAGCGATTTGCGCAGTTTATCCTTTCCTATGGTCGAGAAAAAATATTTTTGGCTGCAGATACTAACCCGGTAGATTTCAAAATCAAGATTAAGGGCTGGTTGACAAAAACTGAAATTGACCTATTTGAACATATTGAATTTTTTTACGAGCGTGGGCTCAAGCATGTCAAGTGCTCGGATGTGACTCGGGATGGTGTGATGGAAGGACCAAATTTTGAGTTGTTTAAGGAAGTGTTGGACCGCTTCCCGAATCTGTACCTAGCTGCTTCAGGCGGTGTTCGTGGAATTGATGATTTTAAAAAACTCCGAGACCTTGGGGTGAATGCTGCTGTTTTTGGCCGAGCCTATTACGAAGGAAAGATCAGTTTGAAGGATCTGGAAGAATTTATCAGTAAAGGGTAAATTGGTCAACAGTTGACCGACCACTGTCCACGGCTGATTTTCTTAAACTTCAAGCCTTATTTTCTTGATTAAGTACTTTTGATGAGGGTCATGGTTTTAGCTTTTTTCTTTAAAAAAGTAAGTCACGCAAAGTCGCCAAGGCGCAAAGGAAGGGTTTTCCACCAATAAGCAACGGAATTAAGGTTTGGAGTTCAAGAGAGAGGGCTGTCAACCGTGGACTGTCGTCCGTTGACGATTTGATCTGCGGAATTTTTCCAAAGAATCTGCGTAAGACTTTTTCATGCGGATGATGCCAACTGTCAATACAAAAACCCAAAAAGCCAGAGCGGAATTTTTGTACCTACACCGGTTTTGATGTCGTCTGCAGCGATAAATGCATTGGGAATACCCAAAAGCTGTTGCCCTCCCTTATGTGCTCCTCCGATCTCAAGGACATAAGTTTGATTGAGCATAAAGTCGCCCTGTTTGGGTAAGGTGACAGCATGGAGAACCTGCAATTGATTGAAGAAAAAGGTTTCCCGCAA
>CAMDLI010000048.1 GCA_945901615.1 Spirosoma fluviale | reverse complement strand
GTTATTTTGGTTTCTGAAAATGATTCAATAGTGGAGCGTAAACCTGGGATTCGACTTTTCCCAGTGCTTAAAACCACCTATCAGGTGTCAGAAAATCTCCAGGTGAATGCTGCAATTTCTGGGGATGTTCAGCGCAATACCTACCGCAGTTTTGTTCAAGAAAACCCTTTCCTTGGACCCAGTGATCAGTTGTTGAATACAGTGACTAAACTTTCCTTTGCAGCCGGTGTAGAAGGGATTGTTTCGGATAAGTTAGTTTATCGTGCAGGCCTTGACCTTCGTCGCCAATCCAATCTCCATTTCTTCGTGAATTCGTATGCAGATACGGCTCGGTTTGAGTTGGTTTACGACCAAGAAGCTACCGTTTTTCAGTTTAATTCGAATGTAGAACTGTCTTTAACCGAAAAGTATACCCTTACTACTCAGTTTGATTTCTTCCATTATAGTTTATCTAACCAACAAGTGGCTTGGCACCGACCCACTTGGATCTTACAACTAAATAATCGGTATAGTCCTTTCAAAAAGTTAAACCTTCAAGCTAATCTTCAAGTCATGGGTGGTTTGCAAGCTAGAGGATTCGGAGTAATTCAAACTAAACCCGTACGAGCCGAAGCAGTCAAGCTTCCTGCACTTGTAGATTTCCAATTGAAAATAGATTATGCAGTAAATCCGCGCCTTTCCATTTTTGCAGAAGGAAATAATTTACTAAATAGAAGTAATACCCGTTGGTTGAACTACCCAGTGCGTGGAATTCAAGGAGTTGGAGGGCTGAGTTTCAAATTTTAATTTACTGATAATTAGGGTTGGGCTTTACTTAGTTTTAAGTTAGTTTCGTATATTCTCACTAGTATAATGGCAGAAAAAGATTCCAATCCCAAACAATGGCCAGATCCCAAGGATTTTGGGCTTCCCTATGTAAAGGTGAAGCCGCTTTCTTCAGTAAAGTCCATTCCGAAAGCAGCAGACCAAGCTCCTTCTTTTGATCTGCCTAAAACTATTCCTTTTGCTGTTGAAGACAAGAAAGTAGAAACGAATACAAGTCGAGGTGCTGTTGCTTCTACTACTGCTGAAAAAAGCGAAAAAAAGAAAGTTAAAACATGGGTTTGGGTCGTTGTAATCGCAATTATTGCAGCAATTACTAGCATCATAATTCAACTAAATTCGACTCAGAAACCTGTTAGTGAGCAGGAAATTTTGGTTGCGGGCCCACTAGATACTGCTGCTCTTTCAAAACATTTTGAAGATAGTTTCAAGCTCGCAAAATCGAACTTGGATTCTTTAGCTTATCAAGATTCATCTGGTATTTCTGATTTCGAATTACCTTCGACAGCAACAAATTCTGGCACATCAATTGCAACCAATCCGAAATTCAAACGAGTTGAGCAAAAAGAGGAGAAAACAAGATATTACCTAGTGATAGGAAGCTTCGCGAGTGAGCAGGAAACTGCGAGATATATTCAAAATTCAGGAGATAAATTCTCTGAATACTATCTAGTGTATCCTTTTAAAAAAAATCAAAACTATAGGTTAGCAATTGGTTCCTATAGTACTTGGAAAGAAGCTTCGGTCAAACTAAAAGAAATGAATGCACAGGATTCAACAGATTATTGGATATTGAATTATTGATGATGGTTTTATTACAGACATTTGCTATTGATTCTGTTGCGCCTATTCCAGCCGCAGTTGAAGCTACCACTCAATCCATTGGATTAGTAGACCTATTGATAAAGGGTGGATACATGATGATTCCACTTTATGGATTGTTCGTTTTGGCTATTTTTATTTTTATCCAGAAACTTTTAGTGATTCAAAAGGCCTCTAAAACACCAGGAAGCTTGATGGATCAGGTAAAAATACTGGTGCAAAATGGCCAAATAGATAAAGCAAAAATGCTTTGTGCAGGAGAAAAGACCCCTGTAGCGGTCATGATTTCCAAAGGAATAGATCGAATTGGATCCCCTCTGAAAAATATTGAAGTGGCCATTGAAAATGTCGGTAAACTAGAGATTTACAAGCTTGAGAAGAATTTAGGAGTTTTAGCGACTGTTTCAGGTGCGGCGCCTATGATTGGATTTTTGGGTACCGTAACCGGTATGATTCAGGCATTTATTTCCATTGCCCAAGAGGATGGAATGGTGTCTCCCAAGTTACTTTCTTCGGGAATTTACGAAGCCATGATTACTACAGCCGCAGGATTGGTTGTGGGAATCATCGCTTACTTGGGCTACAACTATTTGGTTACGCAAGTGTCCAAATTGGTACACCACATGGAATACACCTCTATTGAATTCATAGATCTACTTCAAGACAAATAAAGATGGGATTGCAGCAGAAAAATAAAGTCGATGCTTCATTCAGCATGTCTTCCATGACGGATATTATCTTTCTTTTGCTGATATTTTTTATGCTTACCTCTTCATTTATTACCCCTTCAGGGCTTTCTGTTAATTTGCCTTCGAGCGAAACTTCTGATATCGTAATGCAGGAAGTAACGGTATCTGTTACGAAAGACCTTCAGTTTTCTGTCAACGATCAATTGGTGACAAGAGAACAACTCAAATCAGTGTTAACTCCACTATTGGAAGGCAAAAAAGGGCAAGTAGTGTTGCATCTGGACAAGGAGGTGCCTGTAGAATACTTAGTTGAAATTGGAGGCATTGCCGCAGGACTGGGTGCCAATGTTTCTATTGCGACCAAACCATACAAGTAATGCTTGGTGTGAATTCCAATTCACTCGAACAAAAAAGCCGAATTCAATCGGCTGTAATCACTGTACTGGTGCAAGTGTTGCTATTTCTCGCCATGTACTTTATTGTGGTTTGGGAGCAACCTAATCCTCCTAAACCTACCTATGGAATGGAGTTGAATTTGGGATTTTCGGATGTAGGCTCAGGAGATCAGTCTCAAGTACTTGCCAACACCTTAGAAAATTCCGCTACTGAAGATGCAGCTCCAGGTGAGATTACGCCAGTTCAGCAGGTAGCAGTTCCTACAAATCCCTCCAAGACTGTTTCAACCAAGCCAAGTACCAATCAAGCGGTAAGCACCCTACCTTCCCCTATTAAAGGCGAAACCAAAGCGAATGCTGAACCGATAAAGGTAGAAAAGAAAGAAGTGAGCCATAATCCAACAGTAGTGGAGCAGCCCAAGGTTGACCAGCGGGCAATATTTGGGGCTGGAGGAAAGTCTGGAAAGGCTTCACCTGCTGGAGGTTCCACCGGACAGGGAAACTCCGATACCAAAGGAGATCAGGGAAGTCCTAAAGGTACGGGTAAAGGTGCCGCAGGAGGTGCTGGGTATAGCTTAGATTTGGCAGGCTGGGATTTTGCCTCGCGACCAGCTATCAACGACAGGGTATCCACCAGAAATGGGCGAATGGTCTTTAAAATAACGGTGGACGGATCCGGAAAAGTCGTCCAAGCAATCCCTTTGGAATACAATGTATCCAATGCTGTATTGGGGTATTACCGTCAAGTAGTCAACCAACTCGATTTCAAAAAATCTGGGGCTGCTGCGGCTGATTTTTCAACAGGGAAAATCACTTTTGTGGTCAAGGTGGAGTAAGATGACTTACGCAGAAACCTTGGATTACCTTTTCAATGCTTTACCCATGTTTCAACGGGTGGGAGCTTCAGCCTACAAGGCAGATTTGACAAATACCATTTCGCTATGTGAGCATCTTGGTAATCCGCAGGAAACATTCAAAACGATTCATGTTGCTGGGACCAACGGGAAGGGGAGCACCTCCCATGCCTTGGCTTCTGTTTTTCAAGCGGCAGGCTATAAAACTGGGCTTTATACATCCCCTCACCTCAAATCCTTCACTGAACGAATTCGGATTGATGGAAAAGAAATTACGGAAGAAGATGTGGTTGAATTTGTAGCCAATAACAGAGCCTTTTTGGATGAACTTCAACCCAGTTTCTTTGAGATGACCGTAGGAATGGCATTTTGGTATTTTGCAAAAGAGTCCGTGGATATTGCAGTGATCGAAGTGGGGATGGGAGGGAGGTTGGATAGCACCAATGTGATTCATCCTGAACTTTGTGTGATTACCACCATCGGTTACGACCACACTCAATTTTTAGGAAATACCCTTCCGCTGATCGCTGGAGAAAAGGCAGGAATCATCAAGCAAGGTGTTCCCGTCGTGATTAGTCAAACGCAAAAGGAAACGCAGGCCGTGTTTTCTGAGCAGGCAGCTGCAAAGCAGGCAGCTATCGTTTTTGCCGATCAGGTTTGGGAAGTAACTAAACTACCAGAATCAGAAAACCCAAACATCCAACAATTGGCCAATTTTAAGGTGCGGAGCAGCGATGGGGAGTTTAATTTGAAGTTTGGCTTGAATGGTGACTACCAACGCTTCAACCTTCCTGGTATTTTGGAGGCTGTCAAGCTGCTACGGAATCAGGGTTGGAACCTTTCGGATACGGCACTTCAAGTAGGATTGGAAAGTATTTCTGAGCAGACGGGGCTGAAAGGCCGATGGCAGCTGTTGCAGGTAAATCCAATCATCCTAGCCGATACAGGCCACAATGAAGCCGGGATTGGAGAGGTAGTGAACCAGCTGAAAAAGTATTCCTATTCAAAGCTTTGGATGGTGATTGGCATGGTGAATGACAAGGATATCTCTAAGGTTTTGGACTTGCTACCAAAAGAAGCAAACTATATTTTTTGCCAAGCAAGCATCCCACGCGCAATGGATGCCCATGAATTGGCAAGGAAGGGGAATGAAAAGGGTTTGATTGGACAGGTTATTCCTACCGTTTCGGAAGCCCTTGAATTTACCAGAAAAAATGCCTCCCCAGATGACCTGATATTTGTTGGAGGCAGTACTTTTGTAGTTGCAGAAATTGAAAATCTTTAATGAGTAGAAAAAAGCTGGTTCGCTTTGCCCAAAACGAAGTCAACCCCAATGTGGTACAGGAAGGTAAACCTATTTTTGAGCAAGTAAGAGGGCAGTGGAATGCACTTCAGTTTGCTGTTGACCAACCTTTAGTCGTCGAATTGGCTTGTGGAAGAGGTGAATTTACCCTAGGTCTAGGAAGACAATATCCCACACAAAACTTTATTGGAGTAGACATTAAAGGAAGTAGAATTTGGAAGGGGAGCTCTTCTGCTACAGCCGAGGGTATAGCTAATGTGGCATTTTTACGTACCCAGATTCAGCAGCTCGAAAACTTTTTTGCACCAAGCGAAATCTCTGAACTCTGGATCACTTTCCCTGATCCTTTTCCAAGAGATGGGGATGAAAAGCGACGCTTGACCTCAGCCAGATTTTTGGAAATGTACAAGCAGCTCGTAAAAGCAGGGGGTATCATCCACTTCAAAACAGACAATACAGGCCTATTCGAGTATACAGAGGAAGTTTTGGCTTCCCGCTCGGATTGCAAAGTTTTGTTCGCTACGGCTGATTTTTATGCAAGCGAACTCCGCGATGCACATTACGGCATCAAGACACGCTATGAGAAGATTTTTTCAGATAAGGGTGAGAAAATCAAATACATCCAATTTTCATTTATAGAATAAAATCGGCCTCTCGGTAGCGTGGATTTGGGTAGCTGTAGAATCCTTCGCCGGTTTTCTCTCCTAGTTTTCCTTGATCAATATAGGTTTTCAAATGCGCAGCAAAAGCCTGAGAGGCAGAATCAGGCATTTTGTGTGTGACATGCCATGCAGTATCCAATCCTATGGAATCTAAAATTCCAAATGGTCCCATCGGCATATGGAAATTGACCATCCAGGACTTGTCTATATCTTCAATGCTTCCCACTTCTCGGGTGATTAGTTTGCCTGCAGCGCCCAAAAGCGCCATCAACATCGTGTTGAACAAGTATCCTGGGTTTTCTTTGCGTACGATGACAGGCACTTGATTCAATTTCCTACCCAGTTCTTCTAGGATCCCAATCAATGCAGGATCTGTACCCGGATGGGGCATAATATCTACCACCCTAGAATAAAAAACATCGTGAAAATGGAAGGCGCAAAACTGCTTGGCTCGACCCGTTTCCTCTGCAAATTGGGAGGGGAGGAGGTAGGATGTATTTGTGGTCAACCAGGTTTTTGGGTCTGCTAGCTGCCCAACTTGTGTCCACAAGGCCTTTTTTATGGTGACATCTTCTGTAACACTCTCATTTACAAGATCCGCTCCTTTCAAAGCCTCACCAAGGTCTAAGGTAGGCTGTACTCGCTGGAGGATTCCTGGGATTTGTGATTCAGTAAGGTTTCCCGCACGAACTAGTTGGCGAAGGATTTTTTGCATGGTCAGCATAGCCGAATCCAGAGATGCTTGTTTCAAGTCAAAGATCGATACAGAAAATCCTGAAATTGCAGATTGAAGCGCTACACGTGAGCCAAGCGTTCCAGCTCCAAGGATGCAAATTTTTTGAAGTGTCATGTGAATTAGAGTTGATTTTTTTGAAGGGTTTGGTTCGCTTTTTTGCCTGCAGCTTCTACTACCTGGATTAATTGTGCAAATCGAGGATCGTTAGAATGGCCCTGTGAATATCTTTTAAAGATTTGTTGAGCGATGACCGCCACCTTCACTAGTCCAAAAACATAATAAAAGATCATCTCATCCTTGGATCCTGCAGCTTTCGAAAAATAGTAGTCCATCAGCTCCTCCCGACTTAAGTTGCCAGGTAGATGACTCAAATTAAATAATTTGAGAATTTCTGGATCTTTATCTTCTGCCCAATAGGCAAGGCTAGTTCCTAAATCCATCAGTGGATTTCCAATTGTCGCCATCTCCCAGTCCAATACACCCTGAATCTTGCAGGGGTCATCAGGATCTAAAACTAAATTATCGTATTTGAAATCATTGTGAATAAAGGCCGTGTACTCGGTTGACGGAATGTTTTCTTGGAGCCAGCTGGCTGCCATTTCCAGCTCAGGCAATTCGTTTGTTTTTGTTCGAAAGTACCGTTCCACCCATCCAGTCACTTGACGTTGGGTAAATCCTTCCGGCTTACCCAATTGAATCAATCCTGATTCCTGAAGTTCCAACTGATGTAGCTCCACCAAACAGTCCACAGCACTTCGGGAAAGCTTCTCAAACTCCATTGCACCAAGAGTCAAGCCTTTGGGAACCTTGTTCCTTAAAATTGCTCCTTCAACAAATTCCATTAGAAAAAATGGAGCTCCAAAAATAGACTCCTCCTCACAAAAAAGAATGGGGTTAGGACTCTTGGAATATCCTGCCTTTTTTAAGCCTTGGAGAATTTTAAATTCTCGTCCCATATCATGGGCTTTGGCGATTTTTTCACCAAAAGGAGGTCTCCTTAAAATGAATTTTTCAGTTGGACTATGCACCAAAAAGCTCAAGTTGGAATAGCCTCCTGGAAGTTGATCCACTTGGATTTGCTCAGCGGAACAGTTTAGGTTGGTGGCCAAATAGTCTTTAAGCACATCAAAACTCAAGGTGCTACTCATTTGCTGCTGTAATTTTTAAGAATGCTTCTTGCTAAGGCTGATTTATGCACCTCATCAGGCCCATCGTAGATTCGTGCACCGCGCTCGTGTCGGTACCAAAAGGAGAGTAGCGTATCATCGGTGATTCCCAGTGCCCCATGTACTTGGATGGCTCTATCAATTACTTTCATGAGAACATCTGCTACAAAAAATTTGATGGTAGAAATATCTTCTTTTACAGCTTTCGCTCCCAATTCCTGCATCTTTTGAGCCGTATCTAAGACCATCAGTCGGCTGGCCTTGATTTCGGCTCGACTTTCAGCTATCCAATTTTGGATGGTCTGTTTTTCGGCAAGTACTTTGCCTACTTCGAGTTCGCGAGAAAGAGCTCGGGTGCACATCATGTCAAATACACGTTCGCAAATTCCAATCCAACGCATGCAGTGGTGGATTCGCCCAGGACCTAGGCGTTCTTGTGCCAGCGCAAAGCCTTGGCCTTCCAAGCCAATTCGATTAGTTACAGGCACTCGGCACTGGTCAAACTTAATTTCAGCATGTGAGAGGTAATCTTCTCCGGCTTCTCCCATAATGGAAATGTTGCGTACCAAAGTATAGCCTGGTGTATCCAAAGGAAGTAAGATCATGCTTGCCTTCTGGTAAGGAGAAGGGGCATTTGGGTTCGTTACCGCCATGACAATGGTGAATTGTGCCCCATCGGCTGCTGTGGTAAACCATTTGTGGCCTTGAATGAGGTAGTCTTCCCCATCTAGGACGGCAGTAGTGGCCATATTCACTGGATTGCTACCTGGAAGTTGGGGTTCGGTCATCGCAAAGCAGGAACGGATTTCACCGCGTTGCAGTGGACCTAGCCACTTTTCTTTTTGCTCTTCAGATCCAAATTGGTGGAGCAACTCCATGTTTCCGATATCAGGAGCATTGCAGTTAAACACGTAATGTCCCATTGGGCTTTGACCTAAGATTTCGGACACCTGGGCAAATTGAACCAGGTTCAAGCCTAATCCCCCTTCATGTTTAGCGAGGTGCGGCGCAAAAAGGCCTAGGGATTTTGCTTTTTCACGTAAAGCTTTCAGTTGGGGTAAATAAGATTTAAATGGCCCCTTGACCACATCCAGATCTATGGGAAATAGTTCTTGCACTACAAACTGCCTGTAGGCAACTAAAAGTTCCTGCAGTTGGGCTGCCGAGATTTCTTGGTTTGGGCTCATTGTTAAATCAAATCGTAAAGCCTCCATCGGCGGTTAATATCGCTCCGGTGGTGTAGGTGGAAGCAGGAGAGGCTAGAAACAAAGCCATTGCACCAATCTCTTCTGATGTCCCCGCTCGTTTGATGGCCAATTGTTTGATAATCATGGACATGATTTTTTCATTTGACCAAAGTGCCTCAGAGAATTTGGTTTGGATAAGGCCAGGGCAAATGGCATTTACACGAATCTTTGAGTCGCCCCATTCTTTGGCAAAAACTTTGGTCAATGAGATTAATGCAGCTTTAGAAACCGAGTAAATCCCCAGACCCTGTTCAGGCGACAATCCCCCAATACTAGAAATGTTGATGACGGATGCTCCGGAAGATTTTCTCAAGTGGGGATAGCAAAGTCTGCTCAGTTCAAATGCTGCCTTGACATTGACATTCATGATTTTGTCGAAGGCCTCTAGGGTAGTTTCGTGCACAGGTCCAAAAACAGGATTGCTGGCGGCGTTATTTACGAGGATGTCGATGGTTCCGTATTTTTCAACTGTCTTTTCAACCAGTAGTGGTAGCTCGTTGATGTTTCCCACATTGCATGCGATTCCTGTCACTTCATATCCTTTGGAATTGAGCAGAAGGGCTTGTTCATCTAGGACCTCTTGCTTTCTGCTGCTGATGACTACTTTTGCTCCTGCAGCAGCGAAGATCTCCGCAATGCTAAAGCCTATTCCTTTACTGGCTCCAGTAATCAGAGCTACTTTTCCATCCAAAGAAAAAACTGAAGATAAATCCATGTGTTTTGGGGTTATTTTTCTTCCAAAAGATAGGAAAAATATGGCCATGCTGTAACTTGTGGCCCAAGCAATTTGAAATTATATCCCTCATTCTATCCTTTTAACGAGCACATGAAAGAATTAATTTTTGATCACACGGGTACGCCTCAGGAAGTCTTGTATCTCAAAGAAAGTGAAATGCCTCAAGCTAAGGCACATGAGGTACTGATACGGGTAACTGCTAGAAACATCAATCCTTCAGATATCATGTTTGTTCGTGGCATGTATGGCATCACGCCCAAGCTACCAAGCAGTGCAGGTTTTGAGGCCTGTGGGGTGGTAGAAAAAGGGGATGAAGCCGGAAAAGTGCCTGCTGGAACTCGTGTGATGTTTACTGCCATTGGCACTTGGAAAGAGTATGTCTGTGTGCCAGCTGCTTTGGTGATTCCCGTTCCTGCTCAAATGCCAGATGAGGTAGCATGCCAGGCCTTTGTCAATCCAATGACTGCCTATGGCATGATTGAAGACTCAGGACTAGAAGCGGGTCAGTGGTTATTGCTGACTGCAGGTGCTTCAGCATTTGGAAAATTTGCCATACAGATGGCCAAAGTCAAGGGCATTCGTGTGGCAGCGACTGTTCGTCATGAATCTCAAAAGCAAGTTTTGTTGGATTTAGGTGCTGAGCTTGTGATCAATACAGCCACAGAGAAACTAGGAAAAGTAATCTTCGAAAAAACAGAGGTAGGTGTTGATGTAGTTTTTGATGCGGTAGGAGGTGAATTGGGAGTAAAGGCATTGTCTTGTCTGAAGCAGAAGGGTAGGATGATGGTTTTTGGAGCGCTTTCTTTAGAAAACCTTTCGATCAATAGTGGCTTGCTCATCTTTAAAAATCTACGAATCGATGGATTCTGGCTAAGCACTTGGATTGAAGAGCTCCCTTCTGAACAACGAATGAAAGCTTTTCAAGGGGTTTTCGGATTTTTGATGCAGGATACCTCGAAGGTAGATGTAGCAGCAACCTACCCACTTTCTGAGTTTAAAGCTGCTTTAGACGCCTATGAACAAGCGGGAAGAAATGGAAAAATCCTCCTCGTAAGTGAATAGTTGAAGTAAATTGAACCGCTATTTTTAGGATTATCGCCATATTTGTAGACAAACAATCAAGAGATCAACCATGAATTGGGAAAAAATAGACCAGGAGCTGACAGAAATTGTTCAACAAAGGAATCAGCTAAGTGCCTTGGAATATAGTGATGTGAATTACGATGATTTAGAGGAGCAATTGCATGATCTCGAGGACGACTTTAACGAAAATTACGAGGAGATATTAGCTCCCGAATTGGAGAAGATTTATGCTAAGTTGAAGTCAGACTCGGATGTTTTATTGCCCACAGCGTATTTGGCTAATTTCTACCAGGAAATGCTTCCCGATGCTAAAGGGAGCATCACCTATGAGGTAACTGGTAACCAAGGTGTACCTATCGAATCGGATCAGCTGGGCAAAGTGGACTTGCGTATTGTTTTGGTCCCTAATCCAGTCCGTTTTGTGTTGCTTATCAATGGAAAGCAGTTAAAAGAATTGTGGAAAAGCAGATAAAAAAAAGGGGCTAATGCCCCTTTTTTAAAATAAACTTGCTTGTACCACCTGTGGCTTCGTGGCCTGTATCGTTCCTTTTAGCATCTCTTGCATTAATTTAAGGAATCCACGCTGCCATGCTTCAGGGCTAATTTTAGTTTCTTTCCCTTCAAAAGAAATGGGGCCTTCCATTTTTTCATAGCCCAAAACCATGCTCCAAACGGTATAAAACGTGATCTCTGGTTGCAATTCTGGCCGAATACTGCCGTCTTTTATTCCTTGAGATACGATTTGGATTCCAAATCGGGTAGGCTCCAGTTGAAGTTCCAAAAGTTTATGAAAATGAATCGAATCTAGAATCAATGGATTGATTTGCGATTTTAACTCTGGGGAAGTGTATTTCTTGAGTAAGTCCAAAAAATGAATGATCGAATGGTAATAGACAGGTTGTTCCTTGGCAAACTTCCAGATGCGTTGAACCAAATCAGTCAACATCTCTAATCCATTTTTGCCTTTGGCGCGTAAGGACTCTCTAAACTCATCTTTTAGTTGCTCGAAGGCTTTTTTGGTAAGTGCCATGTATAGGTCTTCCTTATTTTTGTAGTAAAAATAGGTGAGGCCTTTACTGATTCCCGCTTTCTTGGCTATATCTTCCATGCGCGTAGCCGCAAAACCCTGTGCAGTAAATAAGGATACTGCAGCATCTAAAATGAGTTTTTCTTTATTTTTTTCGCCTGCCATTGGTAACAAAAAGGAAAAAAGGTGTGAATTCAAATGTATTAAATCCTAGTCAAAAAAAATAACATTTGACTAAGAGTCAAATAGTATTAATTCGTCACTAATTTTTCCTTAGTGAGGAGTCTTCGTTTTGGTTAGGCGAGGACTTCTATGATTACGTAGTTTTTCTTTCCTTTTTGAACTAGCAAATACTTTTCTTGAAGTAGGGTATAGGCTACAGGGCCTTGAGGATCTTCCACTTTTTCTTTGTTGATGCTCACGCCGCCTCCAAGGATCATTTTTCGAGCTTCTCCTTTGGAAGGGAAGAGCTGAAAATTTGTCTTTTCTCCAAGAAGGTCAAGTACGTTTTCAAGTTGAGAAAATTCCGATTGACTCAATTGCACCTGTGGAACTCCCTCAAAGACTGCAAGAAATGTTCGCTCATCAAGTAAGGTTAAATCCTCGGTTGAGGACTTGCCAAATAGAATATCGGAGGCTTTAAGCGCCATCTCGTAATCTTCTTTGCTGTGGACCATGCAGGTCACTTCTTTTGCAATTTCTTTTTGCAAAATGCGCAAATGCGGAGCTTCTGAATGTTCTTTCTCCAATGTTTCGACAGTGGACTGATCGAGCACCGTAAAAATCCGGATGTACTTGGAAGCATCGGCATCAGACACATTCAACCAAAATTGATAAAAAGCATAGGGTGAAGTCTTTTCTGGATCTAGCCACACCGAACCCCCTTCAGTTTTTCCAAACTTGGTTCCATCTGCTTTGGTGATCAAGGGAACAGTTAAGGCAAAAGCACTTCCACCGCCCATTCGACGGATTAATTCCGTACCGGTCACAATATTTCCCCATTGATCAGATCCACCCAATTGGATGGTACAGTTTTCATTTTTCCAAAGATGGTAGAAATCGTATCCTTGAATCAATTGGTAGCTAAACTCCGTAAAGGAAAGGCCATTGCCATCTTCTAAGCGTCTTTTTACGCTATCCTTGGACATCATGTAGTTGACCGTAATGTGCTTGCCTACATCTCGAATAAAGTCTAAAAAAGTGAATTGAGAGATCCAATCGTAGTTGTTGACTAGATTCGCTTTATTGGGCTGATTTCCAGAAAAATCCAAAAATTTGGCCAATTGCTTTTGAATACAGTCCACATTGTGATCCAGGGTAGGTTTATCCAATAAATTTCGTTCGGAGGACTTGAAAGATGGATCTCCAATCATGCCTGTGGCACCACCAACAAGAGCAACTGGCTGATGGCCTGCTCGTTGAAAATGAAGTAGCGTCATCACCCCAACCAAGTGACCAATATGAAGGGAATCTGCAGTGGGATCAAAACCCAGATAAGCAGAAGCCATTCCTTTGGCAAGGTGCTCTTCTAATTCTGGTGTCATATCTTGGAGCATTCCTCTCCATTTCAATTCTTGGATAAATGAATTCATCGGTTGGGTAGTGGGATAAGGCTACAAATATAAAGGCTTGAAAGTAGGAAGGAAACTATTGGAAGAATTCAGCTTTAAATGCTTCGCTACTTTTCTTCCAATGCCTGGGTTTTGGTCTTCCATCTGGAGCTCAAACATCAAAAAAAAAGGGGTGATTCTAAGCTAGAAACACCCCTTTTCAGTTGACAGCTCTTACCTAAGCGGTTCGCAACTTAATGATTCCAGTGGCGTGCAAAAGCTTTACAATAGGGTAGGTAGGGTCAAACTCGTACCATTTAACTGCGAAATTGGCACGGTTTGGTAGTTTATGGTGATTGTTTTGAAACAATTCACCTAGCATTAAAACATCGAGTAAAAGCGAGTTTTTTGATTTGTCATTATTATCAAAATTGGCATATCCATACTTGTGGCCACTCCAATTGACGATCGCACCATGAACGGGCCCCATCAAAAAGTGAATCGGCAACAAGAAATACATCCACCAATGCGTACCTGCAAGTTCAAAATAAGAGATGCAGGCAATGTAAATGGCCACATAGAATATCCCCCAACCTAGTCTAACCGGCATGCTATCTGCAAAGCGATCGAATTTGTTCCAGTCAGGAATATCTTTTGAAAATCGCTCTTCTGGCCTCAGCTTAAAGCTGAAATAGTCGTTGTAAATATTTTTGGTCTTCCACATCATCGAAAATAGATTTTCGGTATGGTGGGGGCTATGCGGGTCTTGAGGTGTATCCGAATAGGCATGGTGCATGCGGTGCAAGATGGCGTAGGCACGAGGGGAGAGGTATGAACTGCCTTGCCATAACCAAGTGAAAAAGTAGAAAAACTTTTCCCAGTATTTGTTCATCACAAACATTTGGTGAGCTGCGTAGCGGTGGAGAAAAAAGCTCTGGCAGAATAAGGAAAAATACCAGTGCAGGAGGAATAAAAGGATTATAATCACTTGAGATGAGTTTTATAAGTCAAACAAATATAGAAGTTGCGCACGACTTAAATGAATATTTATACCAGTGGTCCCCCTTCATTTTCCCTGATTTTTATCAATAAAGAAAGTTTGAAGGAAAAATAGAACTCTCTTTTAAAAATAATGTAAAATAAAAGCTCAAAAAAATAAAAAATGAATTAAAATAGATATATTTAATCTATTAATAGTTACAAAAAAATCAATCTAATTTTTCTCGATAAATCTATCCCCAGTGATTCTTTTCAAGTTTTCTCCTAAATCTTTTAACAAATGAAAAATTCATCGTCAACCACATCTTTTCTCTCCAAAGTCCTGATAGGAGCGATTTCAGTTTTTTTAGCTGACTTTCTCCTGAGTGGGGTTCAAATTAGTAGCCTGCTTTCTGGAATAGTTTTAGTCGTGGTCATCATTCTGATCAATTTTACCATTAAACCCATCCTAGTACTCTTTACGCTCCCAATCAGTTTGCTTACGTTCGGGCTTTTTCTATTGGTCATCAATGCGGTAGTTGTCTTGCTTGCAGCTGAGTTGACACCTGGTTTTTCGGTAGATGGGTTTTGGTGGGCCATGGCTTTTGCCTTGATTCTAAGTTTAATCAACAGCATTCTAGGGGTAAGTCTAGATTAACTCAGGTTTTTATCTCCGACTCTTCGGTACGCTTTCTGGCTTCCATCCCGCTGTTTCACATAGATCGTTCCAACTTTGCTCTGCTGGACGATAACGAGCAGAACGTATTTTTCATCTTCATAAACAGACTCCGGGTCTAGGGTGATTACCTGGAGTTCCAAATCTGCTTTTGGATCGCAAAAGTCCTGGTTGGCTCCCTCAATCATGAACCGCTCTTCCTCGGGATCAATTCCCATGATTTTCCGCTTATCGGAAATACCAATTAAAATCAGTCCTCCTGCTGTATTTGACATGGCAGAAAGGGTTTTTGCTATCTTTTCTTGGGAGCTTATTTGTTGTTTGTACTCTATTTTCAACCCTTCCTCTTCCTTTAAGAGTAAGTTCACAAAATCTTGATCTATTTTTTTTGGAAACATTTTTGCCATATTCTTTCTTTAACACGAGGAATTCTTCCATATTCGTTTAAGCTGAAACTTCCAACTAACATTTCAAAATCTACCAGAGATGAACTTTAT
>CAMDLI010000047.1 GCA_945901615.1 Spirosoma fluviale | reverse complement strand
TACGAGCTGATGCGTCCCGACCTACACGATGAATCGGTGGAGCAGGTATATCTCCTGTTGTTGAATCGAACCAATGGGCTGATAAAAAAGGAGCGCGTGAGCCAAGGAGGAATATCTGCTTCAGTGGTAGATCCCAAAGTGGTGTTTAGATTTGCTTTGGAACAAGGGGCACATTCCTTAATTTTGATCCACAACCATCCAAGTGGTAACCTTCAGCCCTCAGAATCGGACAAACGCCTCACGCAACGGTTGCAGAAAATTGGGAAAGAGTTGGAAATACTCCTGCTAGACCATCTGATTTACACAGATCAGGGCTATTTTAGCTTTGCCGATGAAGGGATAATGTAGCCTTGGGGAGCTTTCTTTTCCCTTTGCTCAAACCATGGACCTCGATGGCGTGTTTCATCTACAGTTAAACTAGCGCACGTGAAATCAAGTCAACTTATTCTAATTATCGCATCCCTGGTGGTCTTGGGGGCTATCACCTACATGTTTACCGCTGCAGAAAGCCCCGAGGATTACATCGAAAAAATCGAGACCGAACGGGAGCGGCAGTTCAAATACATCCGCTTTAATGTTGAATCTCCCTTGACGGAGGAACAAAAACGGGGATTAAAAAGCCTTACTTTCTATCCCATCGATCCTGTGTACCGGGTGAAGGCCAGATTGCTACCCATTGAGACCAAAAAAGTCAGGGAGGTTCCCCTGACCGATGGAAGCACAGAGCGGTACCTAGAACATTCCTTTGCAATATTTGAGATGGGAGGAAAAACCAACAAAGTCCTCTTGATGCAGTCTCTGAATGAGTCAGACATGCGCAACTTTTTCTTGGCTTTTACAGATGAAACTTCCGGGAAAGAAACCTACGGTGGAGGACGTTACCTGAATGTACGTCAGGATGGAAAAAATAGCATCACGATCGACTTCAACCTGGCCTTCAATCCCTACTGTGCCTACAATCCGGACTTTGCTTGCCCCCTCCCGCCACGCGAGAATATCTTGGACATTGCCATTCCAGTAGGGGAGAAAAATTACGATAAATGATCGCCGCTCAGGCAAATCTTTTAAATTTGCAACTTACCCACTGACTGCTCACGCGCCTAGTTAGAATCGAAAGATTCGCTTATTCAATGCCCTATGAAAATATCTATCAATAGACTCAAGGAATACCTTTTTTTGAAAGAAAGCCCAGAAGAGATTGCTGCGCTACTCACCCAATCGGGGCTTGAAGTGGAGCATCTGGAGCCCTTTGTGTCTGTGCCTGGAGGTTTGGAAGGGATGGTGATCGGAGAAGTACTTACCTGTGTCAAGCATCCCGATGCAGACAAATTGAGCCTGACTACGGTCGATATTGGACAGGAGCAGCCCTCGCAGATTGTTTGTGGGGCTTCGAATGTTGCCGCAGGACAAAAAGTAGTAGTGGCTACGGTGGGAGCCACCTTGTATCCCAGCACGGGAGAATCCTTTGAAATCAAAAAAGCAAAAATCCGAGGCCAAGCATCTGAAGGGATGATTTGTGCGGAAGACGAGATCGGGATCGGTACCTCCCATGCTGGAATCATCGTTTTGGATACAGACCTCCCCAATGGGACAGCTGCGTCTGCTTACTTTGAAGTAACTCAAGACCTTATTTTAGAAATTGGCCTGACGCCCAACCGCGCAGATGCTGCCTCCCATTTGGGAGTTGCAAGGGACTTGAAAGCCCTGTTGGGTAGGTCCTTGTGCTTGCCGGTGGAGCCCGCTATCCAAGTGGAAGCAGCAGGCCCTTCCCTCGAGGTGGTCGTAGACCAAACTGCCGATTGCCCTCGCTATGCGGGGATTGTACTTACCGGTATCCAAGTGGGGCCCTCTCCCCAGTGGCTGCAGCATTTCCTCCGTTCCTTGGGCTTGGAGCCCATCAATAATGTAGTCGACATCACCAATTACATCTTGCATGATTTGGGTCAGCCCCTGCATGCATTTGATGCTGCCAAAATCCGAGATGGAAAAATTCGCGTAGGCAAACTTCCGAAAGGGAGCACCTTCGTGACCCTAGACGGGAAAGAGCGAAAACTTTCTGGCGAAGAATTAATGATCTGCGATTCCAAGGGAGGGATGTGTATTGCTGGGGTCTTTGGAGGAGCTGTTTCAGGCGTATCCGATCAGACCACGAGCATTTTCTTGGAGTCGGCCTATTTCTCCCCTGACGTGATTCGTAAGGGTTCCCAGGTGCATGGCTTGAAGACCGATGCCTCCTTCCGCTTTGAGCGGGGTACCGATCCCAACATGCCGGCGTATGCCTTGAAGCAAGCGGTACTTCTTTTGCAGCGCTATGCTGGTGCAAAAGTCGCTTCCGAGCTGATTGATATTTATCCGCAGCCAAAAGCTGATATACAGATTGAGGTCAGTTTTGGCCACATCAACCGACTGATCGGAAAGGCAATTGACCCAGAGGAAGTCGTGGCCATTTTGGAAGGCTTAGAAATAGGGGTGTCCGCACGGACCCCAGAAGGGTTTGTGGTCACGGTGAAGCCTTACCGAGTAGATGTTACTCGCGAAGCCGATATCATTGAAGAGGTGTTGCGTATTCATGGCTTTCAGCAGGTGCCTCTTTCTGAAAATCTCAGCACCGAATTCTTGGCCGAACACCCGGTGAAGGATCTGGCGAAGATACAGTACCGTCTCACCGAAATGCTCGCCAATCAAGGCTACTTTGAGTTGGTGACCAATAGCTTGACCAGCCCCAAGTACGTTGAAAAAGCAGGGTTTTTGGATGCCAGCACTACGGTGGAGATCTACAACAAACTCAGTGAGGACCTCGGTGTGATGCGCCAAACGCTCCTTTTCTCTGGCTTAGAGGTATTGGCACACAACATCAATAGAAGACAAACTGACCTGAAGTGCTTTGAATTTGGTACGGTGTATCAAAAGAAAGCCGAAGGGGGTTACAAGGAGTCGAGACGTTTAGCTATTTTTCTGTCGGGCAATAGTTCTACAGAGAGTTGGCTTGCACCCGCAAAGCCGTTTGCATTCGCAGACATCTATGCGACAGTAACCCAAATTTTGGAGCGATTGCATGTGGAAGTGAGCCAAGTAGAAGTGATGGAAGCGGCACCTTTTTCCTATGGATTAAGCCTGAAATTGGGCGAAAAGGTGGTTGCAACCTTGGGATTAGTGGAAGAAAAAGGACTTAAGTTGGCCGAAGTAAGGCAGGAGGTTTGGTATGCCGAATTGGACTGGGACTTGCTTGGAAAGAAATCTTCTCCATTGAAAAAATTCCAGGAGCTCTCCAAGTTTCCTGAAGTGCGACGGGACCTTTCCTTGGTCATTGACCAGGACCTTTCCTATGATCGCGTCAAAAAAGTTGCAGAGAAGGCGGGAGGTAAACTCTTAAAGCAGGTAGATGTATTTGATGTCTACCAGGGTGACAAATTGGGGCAAGGCAAAAAAGCCTATGCACTTAGCTTTATCCTTCAAGACCAAGAAAACACCTTGACCGATAAGGAAATTGATAAAACTATGAGTAACTTGATTCAAGCCTTTCAAAATCAAGTGGGGGCAATCATCCGAAGCTAAGTTATGATTCACGAGGAATTACAAAAACTTGAAAAACTTTCTGTTCAGGTAACCAAAAAGGTAGAGGCCTTGACTGCAGAAAATGAGCTCCTAAATGCACGTTTGGTGGAGCTTGAGAAGCAACTACAAGAGCGAGATGTTACCCTGGATAATTTTAAAAATAAGATAAAAATTAGTAACATTGTGGAGAACCGACCGGTAAACCCTGAGGATACTGGTGAAATGAGTGACTTAATCAATTCCTATATACAAGAAATCGATCAGTTGATTGCCTATCTGTCCGAATAAATGGAAACATTAGCCATTAAAGTAAAAATCGGAGACCGGGAATATCCCATGCGTGTGAAGCCTGAAGATGAGGGAAAAATTCGGCATGCTGGGCGGATGATCAATGAGAAGTTAAAAAAGTATAAATCTGAGTTTGGCTTGGATGATTCTACTGACCTATTGGCCATGGTTGCCTTTGATTTCATGGTAGAATCTCTCGAAACCAATGCAGGAAATGAACAAGATAGCGTGCACATCCAGCACTCTCTTGCCCATATATCAGCCTTGCTTGCTAAGGCTGTTTGAGATTAAGTTTTTTCATTTTGCTAATTTCCAGTGCCGGTAGGTGAACAACTATATATTCACTACTATGAACGCACTTGCATTTATCATCCTATCAGCCCTTGCAGGGCTTGGCGTAGGAGCTGCCCTAACCGGCTTTTTTTTAAAAAGTAAACATGCAAAGCAGGAGGAGGAAACCAAAGATCGGATCAAATCCATGCTTCGTGAGGCGGAATTAACCGCTGAGACCATCAAGAAAGACCGTATGCTGGAAGCCAAAGAAAGGTTTTTGAAGTTGAAAGCGGAGTTTGATGAAGAGACCAACAACAAGAAAAACCTGATCATCACCAATGAAAATAAGGTGAAGCAACTGCAGCAGCAGGTAGCTAAGGAGCAGGAAAATGTAAGTAGAAAGGAAGCGGAGCTAGACAGCAAAAAAGAGAACTTGACTGCTCAGCTTCATGCCGTACATGTGAAAAAAGAAGAGCTGGATCGTGTCACGAACCAGCGTATTGCAGACTTGGAAAAACTCGCAGGCCTGAGCAGAGAAGAGGCGAGAGAGCAATTGGTAAATATGCTTACTGAAGAGGCGCAAACCAAGGCTTCCTCCCAAATCAAAGATATCCTCGACGAGGCCAAATTGACTGCAACTAAGCAGGCTAAAAAGATCGTTTTGGACACCATTCAGCGTACCGCTACAGAGCATGCAGTTGAAAACTGTGTGTCGGTCTTCAACATCGAAAGCGACGACATCAAAGGTAAAATCATCGGTAGAGAAGGTCGAAATATTCGCGCACTGGAAGCTGCCACGGGTGTGGAAATCGTTGTAGACGATACCCCAGAAGCAATCATCATCTCTGGATTTGATCCAGTACGAAGAGAAATCGCCCGCCTTTCCCTACACCGCCTAGTTCAGGATGGACGTATCCACCCTGCACGTATCGAAGAGGTGGTGGCCAAGACAGAGAAAAACATCGAAGAGGAAATTGTGGAGATCGGGGAAAGAACCTGTATTGATCTCGGCATACATGGCCTTCACCCTGAATTGATCAAGATGGTGGGCCGTATGCGTTTCCGTTCTTCTTATGGACAAAACCTCCTTCAGCACTCCAGAGAAGTAGCCAAGCTCTCCGCTACCATGGCAGCAGAGATGGGCCTCAATGCCAAGCTCGCCAAGCGCGCAGGTCTACTCCACGATATCGGAAAAGTATGGCCTGAAGAGCAGGAATTGCCGCACGCACTCTTGGGCATGGAACTTGCCAAGCGCTACAAGGAGCATCCAGAGATTTGCAATGCCATCGGTGCTCACCACGATGAAATCGAAATGACTTCGATGATATCCCCAATCGTACAGGCTTCAGATGCGATCTCCGGATCACGTCCTGGTGCCCGTCGAGAGATCATGGATAGCTACGTGAAGCGTCTGAAAGAATTGGAGGAACTCGCCTTGAACTTTGACGGAGTCAACAAATGCTTCGCCATGCAGGCAGGTAGAGAGTTGCGAATTCTAGTCGATGCAGACAATGTAGACGATCAAAAGGCAGGTCAACTTTCATTCGATATTTCCCAAAAGATCGAAAAGGAAATGCAGTATCCTGGACAAATCAAGGTGACTGTGATTCGTGAAATGAGAGCCGTGAACTACGCCCGTTAAGTCCACTTCACCCAAATAAAAAAAAGCAATTCGAAAGAATTGCTTTTTTTTATACCGTCTGTAGATCTAGTTACTTGCGCTCCACTTCGCGTAAGTTTTCAAGTTTCTTGTTTCTCAAGAACCCATTGATATCTTCAAAATGCTCGCGCACCCGCTTGTTACCAAATTCAAATACCTTGGTAGCCAGGCCATCCAAGAAGTCCCGGTCGTGGGACACTAGGATGAGCGTGCCGTCAAAAGCCTTGAGCGCATCCTTGATGATGTCCTTGGTTTTCATGTCCAAGTGGTTGGTCGGTTCATCCAGGATGAGGAGGTTGACCGGCTGAAGCAGGAGTTTAATCAGTGCCAAACGGGTTTTTTCACCGCCTGAAAGCACCTTCACTTTTTTATTGATGTCATCCCCTTTAAACATGAAGGCTCCGAGGATATCCTTGATCTTGGTTCGGATCTCGCCCACCGCTAGCTGATCGATGGTTTCAAAGATGGTCAAGCTTTCGTCCAGTAGGGAAGCTTGGTTTTGTGCAAAATACCCGATCAAGGCATTGTGGCCCAATTCGCACTTTCCTTGAAAATCAATCTGGCTCATGATGGCCTTGATCATTGTAGATTTTCCTTCTCCATTTTTTCCGACAAAGGCTACCTTCTGCCCGAGTTCGATGGTCATGGATGCTTTGTTGAACACCACATGGTCTCCATAGCTCTTGCTCATCTCCTCTGCGATCACGGGATACTTTCCGGAACGAGGGGAGGGAGGGAATCGAAGTTTCAATGCGGAAGTATCCACTTCATCGACTTCGACGATCTCTAACTTTTCCAGCATTTTCACGCGGGACTGTACCTGTAAGGTTTTGGAGTAGGTGCCTCGAAAGCGGTCGATAAACTGGGTGGTATCGGCGATGAAGCGCTGTTGCTCTTCGTAATGTTTCTGCTGCTGCTCCCGACGCTCTTTTCGGAGTTCGAGGTAGTGGCTGTACTTGGCTTTGTAATCGTAAATCCGCCCCATGGTGATTTCGATGGTGCGGGTGGTGATCGTATCCACAAAAGCCCGGTCGTGGGAGATGACTACCACTGCTTTGGCTTTGGTCAATAAAAATTCTTCCAGCCATTGGATGGATTCGATGTCCAGGTGGTTGGTGGGCTCATCAAGAAGGATAAGGTCTGGGTTTTGCAATAGGATCTTCGCTAGCTCAATTCGCATTCTCCATCCTCCCGAAAATTCGGAAGTAGACCTCGTGAAATCTTCCCGAACAAATCCAAGGCCGAGCAATACCTTTTCAACGGCTGCCTCGTAGTTGATCTCCTCGATGGCATAAAATTTCTCACTGAGTTCGGATACCCGCTCGATGAGTTTGTAGTACTCCTCTGATTCGTAGTCGGTACGGATGGTCAGCTGCTCATTGATGGCCTCAATTTCTTCCTTCATGCTCAGGTAGGAAGCAAATGCCTTGGAGGCTTCTTCCATGACCGTGCAGTCATCTGCAGTCAGCAAGTGCTGCGGCAGGTAGGCCACCACATATCCTTTTGGAGCAGAAACGGAACCAGAGGAAGGTTTATTTGCCCCAGCAATAATTTTGAGGAGGGTAGATTTTCCAGCTCCATTCTTACCCATGAGGGCAATTTTATCACTTTCGTTGATGTTGAAGGTGATGTTGCTGAATAGGGAACTGCCGCCATGAATGACGGATACATTGTCTACTGAAATCATATAAACTTGAAATTGAGCTGCAAAGGTAGTTATTCAGTGCTTTGAAATTTCACTTCCAGCCAAAATAGTGGGTAAAGGCAAGGGATTGCTGTTCGTATGCTCCGTTGGACGCCAAGTAAAAATAAGCTTGTGTAGGTAAAGCATGTGCACAGTTGGAATCTAAAACTTACCTTTGCACCATGCTTGTAGTGGTCACAGGAGTGTCAGGTACGGGAAAAACTACCCTAGGACTGGGATTATCTCAGGCGCTTGAACTTCCATTTTTGGATGCAGACCAGTTTCACCCCCCGGCAAACATTGAAAAAATGGGGAGAGGGGAGCCGCTTACGGATGCGGATCGGGTACCCTGGTTAGCTGCTTTGGCTTCAAAGTTGCTCGAAATGGAGCAACAGGGAGGAGCAGTGTTGGCTTGTTCCGCACTGAAAAACACCTACCGCATGCAGCTTCAAGTGAGCGATGAACTTCGCTGGATTCACTTGACCGGATCTCGGGATCTGATTTGGGAGCGCATGCTTGCCCGACAAAACCATTACATGAAGGCGGGGATGTTGGATTCCCAGTTGACCATTTGGGAGAAGCCTAACTCAGGCAAACTAGTTGACATTTCAGGGACCCCAGACCAGGTGCTGGAGGCCTCCCTTTACTATTTAACAATGCAAGAGATGAAAATGAATATGGGGGTGATCGGTATGGGTGTGATGGGCAAAAGCCTGGCACTCAACCTCGCAGAAAATGGGGTTTCCGTTTCCCTTTACAACCGATTTGTGGCAGGCAAGGAGGAGGGTATCGCCCAAAAGGTACTGGATGAAAACCCAGAATTCAAGCAGATAGCTGCTTTTGAAGACCTTGCAGCTTTTGTAGCTTCCTTGGCTACCCCGCGTCGCATCTTGATGATGATTCCTGCCGGTGCCGCGATCGATGCCCAGCTGGATGCCTTGATTCCGATTTTGGAGAAAGATGATTTGGTGATCGATGGAGGCAATTCCTTCTACCTAGATTCGGATCGAAGAGTCAATCGCCTCAAAGATGTGGGCATGCATTTTCTCCCCATGGGCGTATCCGGTGGAGAAGAGGGTGCACGCAAAGGACCATCCATTATGCCTGGCGGAAATGCAGAAGGATATGCGATGGTGGCCGATTTCTTGGGTAGAATCTCTGCCAAAGACAAGGATGGAAAGCCTTGCGTGACCTATGTCGGTCCAGGAGGATCTGGTCACTTTATCAAAATGGTGCACAACTCAATTGAGTACGGGGAGATGCAGGTATTGGCAGAGTTGGTTCACTTCCTACGTTTTGGATTTGGCTGCTCGGCTGCGCAGGTATCTGCTATTTTTTCGGATTGGGGAAAAGGAGAGTTGAAGTCCTTCCTACTGGAAATCACTGCCGATCTTTTACTTTTCAAAGAAGGCGGAGAATTGCTACTCGATAAAATCTTGGACCAGGCTGGTCAAAAAGGGACCGGAGCTTGGTCATTGACCACTGCCTTGGAGTACGGAATTCCCTACAGCCCATTGGCTGAGGCCGTGAATGCGCGAGGAGTGTCTGGAGAAAAGGCGCTGCGCGTCGCATTTTCCAAAACTTTCCAACATGAATTTCAAAAGGTTGAGGGTTCCTTGGAAACTTGGCTTCCCAAAATCAAAGAGGCCTATGCCTTGGCTCGAATCATCAATCACGAGGTAGGTTTCCGATTGATGAAAACAGTTTCACATAGCAAAGGCTGGGGGCTTAATTTCAACGAAATCGCCCGCATCTGGACCAATGGCTGCATCATTCGCTCTGGTTTGATGGAGCGAATCTCAGTCAATTATGCAGATCAAGTAGCCTTCTTTGAAATTCCGGGAGTGAAAGAACAGGTGATTTCTGGTAGAAAGGCCTTGGCAGAATTGGTGGGTTTGGGCTTGACTAATGGGTTTGCTTTGCCGGTGATGAGTGCGGGGATCAACTACCTGCTCGGTCGAATCACGGCGGAGTCTTCGGCTTCGGTGATTCAGGCGCAGCGCGATTACTTTGGCGCACATACCTACCAGCGCAAGGACGATCCAACTGGGAAGTTTTACCACACCCAATGGACGAATTCCTAAATTGGATACTTGAATATAGCTGGACACTCGTCCAGCTTTTTTTTTGAAAAGTCGCTGGATAAAAAGCAACTAGGAGTTGAGGTTCAGTCCCATCTGCCGTGAACAGTGGACTGTGGACCGTTGACCAAAATGATCCTCTTTTTTCCATCAACGGGATTGGATTTGGTTAAACAAGGAGCGAACTTCAAACATCAACTGAAGTATACTCGTATGACATTCAAATCGCTTGCCCTGACCTTACTTTTTGGACTTCTTTCGCTTCGGACTTTCGGCCAAGACCTGGTCATTACGGCCGTTCATGTGGTTTCTTTGGAAACGGGAAAAATCCAGGAAGACCAGACCCTCTTGGTCAAAAATGGCAAAATTGAGTCCATCGTTCCTGCTGGGAAGTTGCCCGCGGCCTGGCAGCAAGTGACCCAAGTCGATGGCAAGGGTAGTTATGTTTTCCCTGGGCTTGCCGAATTTCATGCGCACTTGCCTGTAGCTGCAGACGGAAATACCCAGCTCCAGGAGGAATCCATGTGGCTTTACCTAGCCAATGGGGTGGTACGTATTCGAAGCATGCTGGGACACCCCAGCCACATTGCCCTTCGCGACAAATTGAATGCGGGGCAGTTGATGGGCCCAAAAACCTACATTTCAGGCCCCTCCTTCAATGCCAATTCCGTGACAGACCCAGCGCAGGGTGTGGCGATGGTCAAATCCCAAAAGCAAGAAGGCTACGATCACTTGAAGATTCATCCTGGAGTCCTTTCGGATGAAATGAAAGCAATCGCAACTGCAGCCAAGGCAGAAAATATCCCATTTGGAGGACACGTGCCTTTGGATGTTGGGATTAATCAGGCCCTTGAAGATGGCTTTAAATCCATCGAACACATGGATGGGTACATGGAGGGCTTGCTTCCCAGTTCGGTTACCATTGACCCAGCTACCTCGGGTCCATTTAATCTGAATTTATCTTCCCAAGTGGACTGGAGCAAACTCCCCAATCTCATCCAGAAGACCTTGGATCAAGGAACTTACTTGGCGCCTACGCTCACGCTGTTTGACCGGTATTTTGGTTACATCCCGGCCGACACCTTTCGCCTAGCTCCAGAAATGAAATACCTCCCAGGCTTGCAGATTCAGCAGTGGGTGAATACCAAAAAGCAATTGGAAAGGGCAGGCATGCTGAACAAAGAAGTAGTGGCTCCTTATCTCGCTTTTCGCCGAAAGTTGTTTCTGGAAATGCACCGCGCTGGCGTGCCCATGATCATGGCCTCTGACTCCCCGCAGGTATTCAATGTTCCAGGATTTTCAATCCACCACGAGATCGCCTTGATGTCGGAAGCAGGAATGTCCAACCTTGAAATCTTAAAAACAGGGGCGCTTGTTCCTGCCCAGTACATGGGAGCAACAGACAGTTGGGGACAAATCAAAGAAGGCTTTGAAGCCGATTTTGTACTCGTTGAACAAAACCCGCTCCTAGATCTCAAAACCCTCCAAAAACCAGTTGGCGTGGTCATCCGAGGAAAGTGGATTGGGAGAGAAGAACTTCAAAGTAATTTGGATCGTATCGAAAAAAATCACCTCAGAAACTGAACTGTTTATGAAAAAGCACTTTATTCCTAGTTTAAACCTCCGGTTAGGCCAACTCCTACTTTTAATTACTTTAGCGATTAGTAGCTGTACCGCTCCTCCAAAACAAAACCCCAAATCAGCAACCACCACCTTTATGATTCAATCCGAATTGCTCACCGAATACCAAGGACAGCCCGTTTACCGCTATGTGTTGGACAACGGCACCATTCAAGTAGAACTCTCCAACTTTGGAGGGCTTGTTTACAAAATCCTAGCACCAGACCGTGATGGGAAGAAGGAGAATGTGGCCTTGACTTTGGATCGAGTAGAAGATTTTTTGGATACAGAAAACCCCTTCTTTGGCGCGACTGCAGGTAGAGTGGCCAACCGAATTGCGAATGCTCAATTCAAGTTGGACGGAAAGACCTATGACCTGGCGAAGACCAATGGAGACAATCACCTCCATGGTGGAATAGTAGGGTTTAACAAGAAGGTGTGGACACCCGAAACCTACTCCACAGACTCCACGGTAGGGGTAAAGATGACTTACCTCAGCCCAGATGGGGAAGAGGGTTATCCTGGCAACCTGCAGACTACGCTCTGGATGGAGCTACATGGGGACAATACGCTCCGAATTCGATTTGAATCGAAAGCGGATCAAGCAACCTTGGTCAACTTGACCAACCATACCTACTTCAATTTGGGAGGCATGAAACGCGATGTATTGGATCATGAAATTCAGTTTTGGGCAGACGCCTACACACCCATCGATGAGGAACTGATTCCTACCGGAGAGGTGAAGGATGTTGCGGGTACTCCATTTGATTTTCGTTCGTCAAAGATCTTGGGGGACCAAATCGCAGCCAATGGAGGAGGCTTTGACCACAACTTCGTTACCAAACGTGAAAAATCAAGCGAAATGAAGCAGGTAGCCCGAGTGCGTCACCCCGAGAGCGGTCGGGTGATGGATATGTATTCGGACAATGTGGGCGTTCAATTCTACACGGGCAATTTTCTAAGCAAGTTTCCCGGTGCAGGGGGCCAAACCTACGATACCCATTGGGGCTTTTGTCTAGAATCTCAAAATTGGCCTGATGCGATCAATCATTCCAACTTCCCAAGCCCTATTCTTCGACCTGGGGAAACCTACACGCATACCATCGACTACCGCTTTTCCGTAGAAGATTAAGTAGGTCCATATTCCCCAGGGATACAAAAAACCTTTTGGGCATATCTTTCGTCTTCATGCACAGCAAGCTAGTTCAGCTTGGAAATGGATTCAATTAGTCATTCATCTTAAAAAATCATCATGGGATTATTTTCAGCACTATTGGGGAATGCGGGGGCGGTCAGCCAAGAAGAACTTCAAAAGAAATATGGGGAGTTGCTCACCACTGGTGAGGAACTTGAGCTTGGGTTTAAGCTGGTTCGAGACACCTTTATTTTTACCAACAAGCGACTTATTTTGGTCGATATCCAAGGAATAACGGGGAGCAAAACCGAATATACCTCGATTGCTTACAAGAGTATTTCTAGGTTTAGTATAGAGACGGCCGGCACCTTTGAACTGGATGCTGAGCTAAAGATTTGGATTTCTAGCGAGGTGCATCCCAGCATCAAAAAGCAGTTTAACAAGTCCGTGAACGTCTACGAGGTACAGCGCGTCTTGGCGCATCATGTATTGAAGTAAGTTCAGGGGAGGTAAGGGGAGCAATAAGGATAAAAAGGTTATACTTTTATAGTGTAACCTTTTTTATGGCTTATGGATAAGCTAACTCAGTTCTTTAAAAAGTACCGATATGAAGTCATCGTTGGTGTACTTTTGTTTTTCTACTTGTTATTCAGAGACGTAATTAAGTCTTTCTTGTAAAATTGCTGGAAGTTCAACCCTTTTCAATTTCCGGATATTTAGTCAACTAAATTCTCAAAGATAATGACTTACAAGGCACTTTTTCTTAGCCCAATGATACCCTCGACTAACCTTTCTGAAACCTCTAGTTTTTTTAAGGATATTTTAGGGTTTTCAACTCTTATGGACAATGAAGCCTATGTAGTCTGTGAGAAAGACAAGCTAACTGTCCATATTTTACCGGCAGGACAGGATATTGGGCAAATGGAATTGTATCTGGAAGTTGATAATTTAGAGAATGTATGGTCTTTAATCAAAGACAAGTTAAGTGGATTAAAATTTAAGGAGCCCTTCGAGCAAGTGTATGGTATGCGTGAAATACATGTTTGCATACCCCATACAAACACGCTTTTATTCATTGGGCAAAAAATTCACTAATTCATAATTCTAGATTCAAACCCTAACTTCCTACAGGCTCTCATACAGCCTATTTATCGAATGGAAGCTTTGGATAAGTAACCATAACTACAAAAGCCATCCACCACCTGAATGGCTTTTTTCTTTACCCTCATTCAGGCCAAATAACTGTTTTAGCTTCCGTTCAAAACCGCTGCGGCTATAACTTGGGTTTCTTCAAATCCTTGGTAGGCACAGATCACCGCTTCAAAATCGGATAGCTCGCCCAGGTGTTTGAGTGCCAAAGGGTTGCCAAAATGGACCAGGATGCAAGGCTTGGTTTTTGCTAATTCTCGGATTTCAGCTAAGACGGTTTGCTCCATACCAAATTGATTCAAGGGCTTGTGACTAGGTACAAATACGGCCAAAATCACTTTCTCTGCCTCTTTGCTTGAGGAAAAAGGAAGATCCAACTGCTGAGAAAAGATACTTGGATCTTGAGCGAAAAATTCCCGATAACCCAGTTTTCCTGCTTTTGCCAACCCCCGGAGGGCTGCCGAATCAATTGCCCCACACATCACCGACACATAGTTTTCTGCCAAGGATTTTTGGAGTTGGGAATGGCTTTCCCAGTCGAAAGTAGGAACTTCAATTGGCTTGGATTCGAGTGCGCCCAAGCGCTTTTTTAAGTCCATGACTTTTTCAAAAACTGCATCTATTGCTGAATCCGAAGCCTGCTGTGCGATTTTTGCGATGCCTTCGCTTACGTGGTCCGAGAAGCAGAGGATATCATTTCCTGCATGAAAAGCCTGCCATTCCAGTTCCCCTGGCTCGGGATACAGATTGGCCACTGCCTTCATATTCAGTGCATCGGAGATCACCAGGCCTTTGAATCCCATCTCTCCCTTCAGCAAGTCGGTAATCAATTCGCGGCTGATGCTGGCGGGAATGTCTTTTCCCCCAGTCAGGGCAGGTACAGCCAAGTGCCCCACCATGATCATTTCTACGTCCTGATCGATGCCCACTTGAAAGGGAAGTAATTCCTCCGCTTCCAGTTCCGCTTTGCTTTTATGCAAAATCGGCAAGCCCAGATGCGAGTCCGTTGCCGTATCTCCATGTCCTGGAAAATGCTTCAAGCAGGCTCCGATTCCAGCTTTTTTCATGCCTGAATAGGCAGCAAAAGCCAGTTGGGATACCTTATTCGACTGATTTCCAAAAGAACGGTAGCCAATCACCGGGTTGTCGGGATTCGTATTCACATCTGCACAAGGTGCAAGGTTGAGGTGAATGCCGGAGCGCTTCATGTCCAAGCCCATGCGGTAGCCCACTTCCTCTACCCATGTTGCCGCATCGTTTTTCAAGGCGCCCAGGGTAATTGCAAAGGGGTATTGAGGGGTGTTTTCGATGCGCATGGCCAAGCCATACTCTCCATCGATGCTGATCAGCAAGGGAATACTGGCGGCCTTCTGGTAGCGGTTGATCAAGCCAATCAATTTCTCAAAAGTGCCGCTCACATCCAGGACTTCTGCCCGCTTTTCAAAGTTGGCCGCAGCCGAATGCCTGCTGTGAAAAAAAGTCAGCCCCCCGATTTCCTGTTCGCGAATCAGGGTTTCGATGGCTTGGTAATTCTCTTCCGTATCGTGAATAAACGCCGCAGGAGAAAACAGCTGCGCAATTTTTTGATTTTTATTCATCGGCTGATTGTACTAGTTCAAAATTGAATGATTGAGAAAATAAGGGTTTCAATATGGAAAGTAACTTTAACGCTACTCATCCCCTCGTACTTCGTATTCCGTATTTCGTACCTCAAGAAACCTTCTTCCCAAACTCCCTCGGAAACTTGACCACATACGCCATCACAAATCCTGGAATCGTGGCAATCACTACCCAAACGAAAAATCCGGGATAGCCCAACCATTGCTGCACGTAGCCGCTGAGCATGCCAGGAAGCATCATGCCCATGGCCATAAACCCGGTGGCGAGTGCATAATGGGCCGTTTT
>CAMDLI010000046.1 GCA_945901615.1 Spirosoma fluviale | reverse complement strand
AGAAGGGCTGATTCGGCCCATTTTTAACTCAATTTATTTTATTTATCAATTCTTTAGCTTCTTATGAACACCAAAGAACTTAACCTATTGTTTCAACGAGATTTATCTAAGTTAATCGAAGAGTTGAATGCCTATTCAGATGAGCGTAATCTCTGGCGTATTGACCAAGGGATTAATAATTCTGCGGGCAACTTGACACTTCACTTGATTGGCAATATGAAGCAGTTTTTTGGCTTGGACTTGTGTGGCATCGCGTTTGAGCGAGATAGAGACAGTGAGTTTTTGCCGAGCAAGCTCAGTAGAGCAGACTTACTCCAAGAGTTGGCGGAACTCAAAAAGATTATAGAGCAAGCCTTGATACCCATGGATCCCAAAAAACTAGGCGATCAATCCAAACATTCGTTCCTCGGACATTCCATGACAGTAGGATACTTCTTGATTCACCTTTACGGGCATTTTAACTACCATTTGGGTCAAATCAACTACCATAGACGCTTATTGGATAGTTAATTACTTAGTGGACTTGATTTTTTTATCCAAGGCATAGACCGCCCAGCCCAAAGCCAATATCCCTATTCCTGCCAAACTCTCCTTGGGTCGGTCTACCAGAAGGTAGCCCATTAGTGCTACACTAAACCCAATGTAAATGAGTTGTGGAAGGGGTTTGAAAGGCGTCTTAAATCCTTCTTGCTTTTTGATTTTTAGGGAGGAGTAGACCGTAACCGTACTCATGAGCTGCAAGATAAATCCAGCATAAAGCATGATTTGCTCAAAAGATCCCGATACGAAAAGAATCAGGCTTATGGCAGTATTCAAAATTATCGCACGAACGGGGATTTCATTTGCGTTGACCTTGGCAAGCGGCTTCCATAATTTATAGTCCTTGGCCATGGCATAAGTGACTCTAGGTCCCACCCAGGCATACCCTGATATCGTAGCAATCAATTGTATGCCGATAAATAAACTTACCCATAACGCTCCATTTGGACCAAAAAGGTTGCCAAATGCAATGTCTGCAACCTGTACTTGTCCAGATAACTGGCTTACGGAAGCATGCTTGAGGAGAACCAGCTGAAGCAAAACATACACCACTAGTACCAGAAGGGTAGCGCCAATCAATGCCTTGGGCAAGTTTTTCTTTGGTTGATCCACTTCTTCGATGATGTAAGCTGCGGAATTCCAACCTGTGTAGGCATAAAAAACATAGATCAAAGAAACTGCAAAACCAGGAAGTAGAATTTCATCTTTCCAGGTATCGGAAAAATTAAGTGCTGGGCTTTCAATGTTACTGCCAAAGGCTAAACCCAAACCAATGAGCACCAAGACAAATAGTATCTTCAGAAAAGTCATTCCATTTTGGAATTTGGCGGAGCTGCTCACTGAAAAAATATGAACGGTAGGGATGAGCACCAAAAAAATAAGTCCTGGAAGCATTGTTTCCCCAAATACAGGCCTTAGGTAATTGTTCATCGCCATAGCGGCTATGGCGATAGGGGCAGAAAAACCTACTACCAATGAAACCCAAGCGTATAAATAGCCTACTACAGGGTGGATGGCTTCCGAAAGAAAGATGTAATCCCCTCCAGTGCGGCGAAAATGAGTGCCTAATTCGGCATAGACCAATGCCCCAAGAAGAGCCATTATCCCTCCAATAATCCAAAGTAATAAAATGGTCCAGGTATTTTGAACCACTGCAAGCTGGAAACCGAGACTAGTAAATACCCCTGTCCCAATCATGTTGGCGATGACTATGCCAGCAGCAGTTTTCCAGGATATTTTTTTGCTTGTAGAATTCAAAATAGGTTCAGGAATTGATTTTCGAATCTACACGCTGAAATTTGAATAGTTGTATTTCAAAAGGAAAAGTTTGCAAAAACTTCTTCAAAGAATTATCGGATGTAATCATCCTCAATTTATCGTTTTGCCAAGTTTTTTACTCGCCTAAAGTAGAAATACATACACAAGCTGCTCGTTGCCGTTAGAAAATGCCAGAGCGCATGTCCTTGCCAGATGGACATGGGATCACAATTGATCTTGGCTACATCCATGCTGCGAATCTGAATGGCAACTGCAAGCAATACAAAGCTCAATAGGCCTAACAATGGACTTCGCTGGGAAGGGTATTGAAAGTAATTGATGATGCCCAATACCAATAGGATTAAAAACAAGGAGGGTAGGAGAATGGAACTTGAAATTTGTAAGGCCAGGGGAAGGAACCCAGCAATGAGTAAAAGCATTCCTACCACCAAACCAACCTGAATTTGTTTGGTGAGCTCCTTTTTAACGAGTACTTGAACCAACCCGATGCAAATTAAGCTGAGTGTGAGTCCATAGGTGGCATTCATGTCGACCCGCTGTCCGATCCAGGTGAGGGAGGAATGGAAAAATGCAGAACCAAAACTCAAATAGATGAAATTAGCTGCCAGGAGAATGGATAAGTAAGGAGAACAACGAATTGAATTGACTCCCTTTACCTCAACCAATTTGAGGTCTTTCAATGCCAACTGAAAGACCAGAAGGCCATAGAAAAAGTAAATCAGGTTGGAATAGGTATTAATGGGTTGGTGGAATAGCCGTTCGGGATGGTTAAACTCGCAGTATTCTACTGTAACGGCAGACTGGCTGACCTTCATTCCCGTCCAAACACTGCTATCCAAAACAAAATCTAGGGAGAGGGCTATACCCAAAAGTAGGCCTGTCCCCAACAATCCATTTCTTAGAATTTGCGTGTTTGACATGAGGTGCTAAGTTAAAAAAAAGCATCCCAATTGCTCAGGATGCTTTTTCTATAATTTAAGGGTTCCCTTATTTTTTGATATTCTGGAACAAATCGATCGGAGTAGCTTTTACCTTGTCCTCAAAGGCTTTCCAGTCTCCTTGGATGAAGGCTTCTACCTTTGCAATAGCTTCAGCAGCAGCCTCTTTGGCTTGAGCAAGCAAGCGCTCCTCGGTTGCGCCAGGTGCAGTGTAGCTTGAATTGGCATAGCTTCTTGGATCAAACAAGCGAGACATCGTAGTTGGGAATAGGTTTCTTACGATTCCTTGTCCTTCTACTTTAGGTCCAGTGAATGCTTCACGCGCTGTATCCAGTTTCTTCTTGATATCCTTAGCAGCGGTTTCAAGCGCTTTTGCATCATCGCTTTTTACGTCCTTGATCAGTGAATTTACCTTATCGATTACCTTTTGAGCTTCGTCCAACTTTTTGGTAGTAGCAGTCACTTCAGAAGAAAGGGCTTCTACTTTTTTCAAGAAGTTATCCTTGGCTTGTAGGTCTGTAAGAACAGGCTTGATGCGTGGATCTGCATGTACCGTGATGGAAGTTTCAGATGATTCTCCTCCATACTCCATCACCACTTTGTAGGTGCCTGGAATTGCATCTCCACCACTTGGCTCAAAGAAGCCTCTGCTACGGCCTCCGCCACCTTGTCCACCACCTTGACCACCGCCCCAGCCACCAGTCATTTCAGCGGTTGATTTGCGGTCTAAGTTCCAGATGATTCGGTTAACGCCCTTGGTAGGTAGCGTCTTCAAAGTACGGATTTGTTCTCCAGAGGCGGTGTAAATTTTCACAGTCAAGGAATCCAACTTTTCTTTTTCGTCTTGGATCAAATAGCTCAAACGACCTCCAAACACTCTGTTTTCTCCAGCATACTTGGCAGAAGCCATAAAGCGTTCGCCATGTGGTTGCTGGATTTCAGCTTGATACCCATCAGGAGCAGGGAAGGCAGTGATTTTTCCAACTAGAGCTTTACCTGCATTCTTGGCAAATGCACGTAGGGGACGGATGTCGTCTAATACATAGATGGCGCGACCAAAAGTTCCAATCACCAAATCAGCTTCACGCTCTTGGATGGTCATGTCGTAAGTAGACACTGCTTTAGGATAGCCATGTTCCCACTTGTTCCAAGTTTTGGCTTTGTCAAATGAAACGTACAATCCGAATTCTGTACCCAAGAAAACTAGGTTTGGTTCGGTAGGATCCTGCTTAATGGATAGGGTAAAGCCCCAAACTTTAGAATCATCTGCGATTCGGGTGAAGGTCTTTCCATAGTCCGCGCTGTGGTAGGCATAGGCAGCAAAGTCATTGTTTCGGTAGTTGTTGGCAATCACCCATACTTCTCCTGCATTGTATTTGGATGCCTGTACTTGTGGAATCCAGGATGCTTTTGGAAGTCCGGTAAGTTTAGCGTCAACATTCGTCCAAGTCTTGCCACCATCTTGGGTTACTTGAAGGTTGCCATCGTCTGTACCTACCCAGATCACATTCTTATCTACTGGAGATGGAGCAATCGTGATAATGGTGGTGTGATTCTCAGCACCGGTGATGTCAAAGGTCAAGCCTCCAGTTTTTTGCTGACGCTGCTTTGTGGAATCGTTGGTTGTTAAGTCTGGAGAAATGATTTCCCAAGTCTCACCAGAATCTTTTGACTTATGCAAAAACTGAGAAGCATAGTAAACCGTATTTACATCGTGAGGATCCTGTGCAATCGCTGCATTCCAGTTGTAACGAAGGAATACATTCTTGTCTGGATGCGTAGGACGGATGGTGCGGTTGTGACCTGTGAGCTTATCAAAACGGCTCACGTTACCACCTTGAGACATGGTGTATCCATATCTGGAGTTGGCAGGATGAGATACTACGTCAAATCCATCTCCGAAGGAAACTTCTTGCCAATAAGTATTTCGGATTCCATCACCTCTCCAAAGGTAGGCAGGTCCTGTCCAAGACCCGTTGTCTTGCATTCCTCCGTACACGTTGTAAGGCACTTCGTTGTCCACGTTGATGTGGTAGAACTGACCTACAGTGATTCCTTCTGCGAAAAACCAGGTTTTACCCATGTCTCTGGAAACATTCAATCCTCCGTCATTACCATTGATAAGTAGGGATGGATCGTTGGGATTGATGTACCAAGCGTGGTGGTCGGGGTGCACTCCTGAGTAGGAGAGTAATTCTCTGAAGCTTTTTCCTCCATCTTCAGTGATTCCTACGCGAGAATAAAGTGTGTAAAGTCTGTTTTCGTTTTTAGGATCGGCATGGATCTCAAAGTAGTAGAAAGGTCGATCTCCAATTTCAGCTTTGTCATTGATCATGGTGAATTTACCTCCTCCATCTTCGGATACGTAGAGTGCATTCTTAGAGGATTCGATCAATGCATATACTTTGCTGCTGTTGGCTTTGGAGATGGCCAAGCCCATTCTTCCTAGATTTCCCTTAGGCAATCCATTTTCTTCTGCAGATAATTTTTTCCAATTGTCTCCACCATCCTGTGTTACAAAAAGTCCTGAGCTAGCTCCTCCAGACTCAAAAAACCAAGGGTAGCGTCTGTGTTCCCACATGTTGACAAAGATTTTGTTTGGGTTGTTGGGATCCATGATCATTTCTCCCACACCAGTCTTGTTGTCTATGTAGAGGATTTTTTTCCAGGTTTTGCCTCCATCGGTGGTCTTGTATACGCCACGATCTTCTTGGGTGCCCCAAGGAGAACCGATAGCACCTACAAATACGGTGTTGGGATCATCCGGATGAACGATGATGCGGTGGATGGCACGGGTTTTTTCGAGTCCCATAAGTTGCCAGGTCTTGCCTGCATCCATGGATCGGTATACCCCATAGCCCATGTTGAGGGAGTTTCTCGGGTTACCTTCGCCAGTACCCACCCAAATGATGTTTGGATTTTTCTGATAGATGGAAATGGCACCAATAGAATGCACCTTTTCATTATCAAAAATTGGCTCCCAAGTAATGCCCCCAGAAGTAGACTTCCAAAGGCCGCCAGAGGCAGAGCCAGCATAGATGGTTGTAGGATCATCGTGCACTGCATCGATGGCAGTAATTCTACCGCTCATCGCGCCTGGGCCGATGCTACGCGCTTTCATGGATTTAAAAACGTCCATGTTGACCTGCTGTGCTTGTACGCTCAATTGGAGCAGGGCAAGGAAAATTAAGAGAACTAATTTTTTCATGTGACTAAGGGTATGTTTCAATTTTTAAATAAAACCAATTTTTCTGATTTTATGGATTGAATTTACTTCAATGGAGTTCAATTAAGTAGGAGTGCTTTATTTTTTTTACACATTGTTTGGGGAAAGTTTGCTTTTTGATTTTCTTTAAGAAAAATTAAAAAATGGCAAAATTTAGATTCAGGTCCTTGCTAGGACTTTTCTTTTTTATGGCAATTAGCCTTGGCTATGCCCAGAATGGTCGTTTTCAACAGGCAGTTTCCTACCGTATGCAGGTGGATATGGATGTGGCTACCAATCGGTACCAAGGAACGCAGGTTCTCGCCTACACCAATAATTCTCCTGATACGCTCAACCGCGTGTTTTACCATTTGTATTACAATGCCTTTCAACCAGGCAGCATGATGGATGTTCGTTCTCGAACGATCTCAGATCCAGATCAGCGGGTGAAAGATCGAATTTCAAAATTGACTCCTGAAGAAATCGGATTCCTTCATGCAACTAAGCTTACGATGAATGGAAAGCCTGTACGCTTCAAAGAGGTTGGGACAGTTTTGGAAGTGGATTTGGAACAAGCAATTCTTCCGAATACCACCGTTCAGTTTGAGATGAGTTTTGAGGGGCAGGTTCCGCTACAAGTGCGACGATCTGGTCGAGATTCTGAAGAAGATGTCCGCTACTCCATGTCTCAATGGTATCCTAAGATGGCCAACTACGACGAGCAGGGCTGGCATGCAAATCCCTATGTAGGCAGAGAATTTTATGGGATATGGGGAGATTTTGATGTGAAAATCACCATTGACAAAACCTATACGTTAGGCGGAACAGGATACCTACAAAACCCAAACCAGATCGGTCATGGATATCAGGATGAGGGGGTAAAGGTTTCTGAGCCAAAAGGTAAAACCCTTACCTGGCATTTTGTAGCTCCCAAAGTCCATGACTTTATGTGGTCAGCAGATAATAAGTACAAGCATGATAAAATTCAGATGGCAAACGGCATCACCGTTCACCACTTTTACATTCCTGGGGAGAAGACCACGGAAAACTGGGAAAAGCTGAAAGAGTATACCCCAAAGGCCATTGACTACTTATCACAAAAATTTGGACAATATCCGTACAAGCAATTTTCTGTGGTTCAAGGAGGAGATGGGGGTATGGAATATGCCATGTCAACTTTGATTACGGGGGAGCGTACCTTACCGAGCTTAGTAGGAGTGATGGTTCACGAATTGGCACATAGCTGGTTTCATGGTGTCTTGGCGTCCAACGAATCTCTGTACCCTTGGATGGATGAGGGATTTACCTCTTATGCATCGAATTTGGCTATGGCATCGATTTTCCAGCCGAACCCAGCCCCTCAGCGTAGTTCCTATGGTGGGTATTACCGATTGGTGAAGTCAGGATTGGAAGAGCCTATGTCCACCCATGCGGATCACTACCAAACCAACTCTGCCTATGGTGCAGCAGCTTATAGCAAAGGAGCTGTTTTCTTGGCGCAGCTGGGTTATGTGATTGGAGAGGATATTCGTGATCGAGGCATGTTGCGGTACTGGAATACCTGGAAGTTTAAGCACCCCAATGTCAATGACTTGATCCGCGTGATGGAGAAAGAGAGTGGCTTGGAACTGGACTGGTACAAGGAGTATTTTGTGAATTCGACCAAGACGATTGATTACAGTGTCAAAGAGGTAAAGGCGTCTGCAGAGGGGACTTCGATTACTTTGGAGCGAGTAGGGGCCATGCCCATGCCGGTGGATCTGGTGATCACCTATAAAGATGGAACGAAAGAGTTGGTTTACTTGCCTTTGGAAATGATGCGTGGGGAGAAAAAAGCGGAGGCAAATGCACCAAGTCTTGTGCTAAGCCAGGATTGGCCTTGGACACATCCCACCTATACCATTAGTTTAAAAAGAGCAGTAGATACAATCAAATCGGTAGAGATTGATCCAAGCAAGCGAATGGCTGATGTACAACTAGAAAATAATAAAGTGGAGTTTTAGGCTCCACTTCAAAGTTGTTTAATGAAAAAAGGTGGAGATTATTTTCCACCTTTTTTTATTAGAATCAACCTGCGTTCTTTTTGTCCTGTACTTCAGTACGGATTTCTTGCGCTAGGTTTTTCAAATCTTGCATACCTTTTCTTACGCGGGTACCTGCAGCTTGATTTCCTTTGTCGTAGAACTTTTCGAAGTCAGCTTCCAAGCTCATTACTAAATTTTTTACGTCGCTAAATCTGCTCATAGTAAAAGTTTTTAAGGGTTGATGATAAGTTTATAAGGGTCTAATATATGCCAAATACTTTCTATTTCAATTCAGAGGCGCTTTTTTTTACTTTTTTTTTATTCGCCAAAAGAAAGTGCCAAGGCAGAATTCTTGTATACCCCAGAAGTGAGCTTGTCTTTTACTGCTGCAAATGCCTTCACAGTTAAATTCACATCTTCAATCGTATGGACTGCAGTAGGTATTAACCGCAAGATAATCATGCCTTTAGGGATTACTGGATAGATCACCACGGAGCAGAAGATTCCAAAATTCTCTCTCAAGTCCATGGAAAGGGCTGCAGCTTCACCTACGGTACCATTTAATACCACAGGGGTCACAGGAGAATTTGATCTTCCGGTACTAAATCCATTTTCTACCAGTCCTTTGCGAAGAGCATGTACGATTTTCCAAAGATTGTCCTTCAGTTCAGGTTTACTGCGTAACATATCTAGGCGCTTCAATGCTCCTTCTACCAATAGCATTGGCAAGGACTTTGCGAAAATCTGAGAACGCATGTTGTATCTCAAAAACAAGATCACATCTGCATCGCCAGCGATGAATGCACCAATAGAAGCCATGGACTTTGCGAAGGTGGAGAAGTACAAATCAATCTCTCCTTGAACTCCTTGTTCTTCGCCGGTTCCAGCACCCGTGGTTCCCATTGTGCCGAAGCCGTGTGCATCGTCAACAAGCAATCGGAAATCAAATTTCTTTTTCAGTTCAATGATTTCTTTCAGCTTGCCTTGGTCACCCGTCATTCCAAATACACCTTCAGTGATGACCAAAATACCGCCTCCGGTCTCTGCTGCAAGTTTGGTTGCGCGTTGCAACTGCTTTTCGCAGTTTTCAATGTCGTTATGTGGGAATACAAAGCGTTTGCCTAGGTGCATGCGCAAGGCATCAATGATACAGGCATGGCATTCGGAATCGTACACCACTACGTCTTTTCTATCCAAAATGGAATCAATCACAGACATGATGCCCTGGTAGCCGTAATTCAATAAGTAAGATTTCTCTTTGCCAACAAAACTTGCTAGCTCCTCTTCCAACTGCTCATGCAGGTCGGTTTGGCCAGACATCATGCGGGCGCCCATCGGATAGGCAGCTCCCCATTTGGCTGCTGCATCAGCATCTGCCTTTCGGATATCGGGGTGGTTGGCTAATCCTAGGTAATTATTTAAGCTCCAAGTAAGTACTTCTTTCCCCTTAAACATCATCCTGGGAGCGATTTCGCCCTCCAGTTTGGGAAATGTCCAGTAGCCTTCTGCAAACTCAGAGTGCTTGCCCAAAGGGCCCATATTCGTTTTTAACTTTGCAAATAAATCCAATGTTGTAAGAATTTAGAGTGTTCGAGGAAATAGGTTCGTTTAATAGAACAGCCAAAAATAAGACTTTCCTTACTTGGAAGCAAAAATCAGTTTGTAAGTATCAAAGCTCAAAATAAATTCCGAATTTCGCTTGAGCTCTCGCGAGCAGCCCAAGTCAAACTTTAGCGTACCTATGAAAAAAATAACCAAACTTTTGGTAGCCAATCGTGGTGAGATAGCGTTACGAATCATGCGAACTGCCCGTGAGATGGGCATTGCCACTGTGGCAGTTTACTCTGAAGCTGATCGACTTTCACCCCACGTTCGCTTTGCAGATGAAGCCCGTTGCTTGGGACCCGCTCCTTCCAAGGAGTCTTATTTAGTAGGGGCTAAAATCTTAGCCGTTTGTAAAGAATTGGGAGTGGATGCCATCCACCCTGGATATGGGTTTCTATCCGAAAATGCAGCTTTTGCGAAGCAAGTCCAGGAAGCTGGAATTTCATTTGTGGGCCCTTCTCCCGAGGCTATCGAGGTGATGGGTTCCAAGCTTGCAGCAAAGCAGGCGGTATTAGCATACGGAATTCCGCTTGTACCAGGTACCGATGAAGCAATCTCTGAATTGTCTGTGGCGAAGAAGAAAGCACTAGAAATCGGCTATCCTATTCTAATTAAAGCCTCTGCTGGTGGTGGCGGTAAAGGAATGCGAATAGTTGAATCAGAATCAGAGTTTGATGAACAAATGAATCGTGCGGTCTCTGAAGCGATTTCTTCCTTTGGTGATGGTGCCGTTTTTATTGAAAAATACATTACGTCTCCAAGACATATTGAGATTCAAATTCTAGGAGATCAGCAGGGCAACCTGGTTTACCTATTTGAACGGGAGTGCTCTATTCAACGGCGCCACCAAAAGGTAATTGAAGAAGCGCCATCTGCAGTGGTGAGCCCTGCCATGCGAAAGGCGATGGGAGAGGCTGCCATAGGTGTGGCGAAGGCTTGCAATTATTATGGTGCTGGTACGGTGGAATTTATTGTAGACGAGAATCTCAACTTCTATTTTCTTGAAATGAATACCCGCCTTCAGGTGGAGCATCCGGTGACGGAGATGATCACGGGTAAGGACCTTGTTCGGGAACAAATCTGGATTGCGGAAGGAAAGTCGCTTTCCTTTGCTCAGGAGGATTTAACCATCCAAGGACATGCTGTAGAGGTACGTGTCTATGCTGAAGATCCTAAAAATAATTTTTTACCCGACATTGGGAAGCTAGTCACTTACCGTCGTCCCCAAGGCCCGGGGATTCGAGTAGATGATGGCTTTGAGGAAGGAATGGAGATTCCTATTTATTACGATCCCATGATTGCCAAATTGATTGCGCATGGGGCTACCAGAGAAGAGGCTATCGATCGTATGATTCGGGCGATTGATGATTACCGGATTACTGGTATTCAGACCACACTGGATTTTTGCCGATTTGCACTGGAGCACCCGGCTTTCCGCTCGGGCAATTTTGACACCAAGTTTGTGGAGCATTACTTCAGACCTGAGCTGTTGGAACCCCAATTTACTGACGAGGAAAAAACGCTGCTTGCGGCTCTTGCAGTGGAATTTTTCGAGCAAGAAGATCAGCGAGCAAACCCTAGAACTCCACTAGTGGCAAATTTGTCCACCAACTGGGCCAATCGCTTAATCTGATGGCTGAACTTTTACCGCTTAAGGCATGGCGATATGCGGATGAGCTAGGAGGACAACTCGAAAAACTTACGGCTCCCCTTTTTGATGTAGTGACTTCCAAACAGCGGGATTTGTTGTATCAAAACCCGTTGAATAGCATTCATCTGTCTGTTCCACAAGGCGAAAATGGGCATCTAGCTGCGCAGAAATTACTTGCACAATGGAAGTCTCAAGGAATTCTAGTACAGGACGATGTTCCGAGTATCTATGTGTATTTTCAATATTTCCGGCTCCCTGGGGAAAAAGAAGAGCGATGCAGGAAGGGGTTTATCGCTCAAATTATGGCAAGTGCTTGGGAGGAAAAAGTTATTTTGAGGCATGAAAATACAATTGTCTCTGCCGTAAATGATCGAGTGGATTTACTTCGAGCCACCGAGATCCAAGTGAGTCCAACGCATGGCCTGTATGAAGATTTTGCTCAGGAACTGGAACCTTGGATGGATAAGGCCATGGAGCAGCCTTTGTACGAGTTGGAAGACTACCAAGGAGTTCGCGAGGTGCTCGCCCGAATTACAGATTCCACAATCATTGCCCAATTCTTAAAGACCTTATCCGATAAAAAAGTAATCTTGGCAGATGGGCATCATCGACTTGAAGCAGCCATTGAATACCGGAAAGAGCAGGAAGCCATTCAGGTGTCATCTCCTTGGAAGGCTTCAGATTACCATTTGATGTATTTGACCAATGTCATCGGAAATCACTTGGAAATTCTCCCGACGCACCGCCTTTACTATGGTGAAGTACCAGATAAAGAGGCCTTTTTTAAGGCGATCGAAGAATGGTTTGAGATCAGGCCATTGGGGGATTCGGCTGAACTTTCAAACTATTCCTTTCAGCGGAAGCATTCTTTTGGCTTGGTATGGGGAGATTCCGCATTTGTGATCAAATTTCGTCAAGAAAGATTTGATCAAGTGGCGCCTTCTTCTCCAGAGGTAGTACGCCAATTGGATTTAGTGATTTTGCATGATGTTGTTTTTGATAAACTTTTGGGGCTATCCCCGGTTGAACAACGAACTACACCGGCCTTGGCTTTTGAGCGAAACTTTTCGCGATGTGTTCAAGAAGTGCAATCTGGAAATGCAAAGTTTGCGATAATCACCCGTGAGATTGCCTTGAGCCAAGTCATTGAAGTTTGTAATTCAGGACAGGTTATGCCTCAAAAATCCACTTATTTCTATCCCAAAGCTTTGGGAGGAATGTTATTTGCTACCGTTAATCAAGAAGAATTCGATTATGACTATGCCCAGTACTTTAGCTAATCTAGCTACAAAGAAGCTTATTTTAGGATCTAACTCCCCAAGACGACAGGAGTTGCTTCGGGGTTTAGGACTGGAGTTTGAGGTTCGAGTGCATCCCATAGCAGAAGACCTACCTGCCGATCTACCTGCACAGTATGCAGCAGCTTACCTATCCAAATTGAAGGCAGATGCATTTCCTGGCCCGCTTGAAGCAAATGAGATTCTGATCACTGCCGATACCGTTGTAATTGATCGTGGAAAGGTACTTGGAAAGCCTGTCAATGAACTTGAAGCATTTGAAATGCTGAAAAGCCTATCTGGGACTACGCATACCGTCATGACCGCGGTAACGCTAAAAGATCAAAAAACCTCTATCACTTTGGAGGATGAAACAGCCGTTACTTTTCGGTTTTTGGATGAGGAAGAGATTTGGTATTACCTGAAGCAGTACCAACCCTACGATAAGGCTGGTTCCTATGGCATTCAAGAGTGGATCGGATTTGTGGGGGTTAGTAGCATCACGGGTTCTTACTTTACTGTGATGGGTTTTCCTTTGCACTTAGTTTATTCCCAACTTAAAAAATGGATATAAAATCATCCTAACTAAAAATGAAACTTGTAATTGCCTAAAAAAAGTAAGGCGGGATGTCCCGCCTTACTTTTTTATTTTTTAACTCTTTTTACTTATTCCGAAATTCGAGTTGGGGCTATTCTAAATCCTACTACAGTGTAGGATTCTTTTTCATCCTCCCAGGAACCACTAATAGATCCATCAGCTTCAATACGAAGCGTTAAAGGGAAAAAAAGAGCATCAGAACCTTCCACTTTAAAGCCGAGAATGAGCTCGGTGTCTGAATCATTGAAATGTTCTATCACTACTTCCTCTTTCGTATCGTCTTGATAAAAGTAAATAATATAGCCTTCCAATTTACCGTTTACATAATCAACATTCAGCGTCGCAACGAAGTTGGTTTCTTTATCATCAATGTTCTTGAAATCTAGATTAAATTGTCCATCCCAGGGATTACTGCTTTGTGCCATGGAGGCTGAAGAGAATAAAAGGGTAATAGAAAATAAAAGAAGGGCGCTAAATTTTTTCATAAGGGTAATTTTCTTCACGGTTTGAATTTTATTTTAAAGATAATTTAAAAATAAATTAGGACCTATGCTACGTATCCTGACTGGATACAGTCAAAAGACAGGTGGTACTGGGTTAAATGTTTATAATAAAAAGTAAGGCGGGATAACCCGCCTTACTTTTTATTTTTCAACTCTTTTTCCTTCTACTGCAAAGGAATCCATGAGTGATCCGGTCACATTTTTAGCCCCTTCAGGCTGAAGGGTCAGGTAGAGGTCCATGCCTTCTGCAAAGAAATAAAGAGTGACGCTTTTCTCTGCTTCTGTAATTTGGGTCATGGGGGTGCTGGTGCTGTTTGCAGCATCCACAAATTTTCCGACCAACTTACCATCCACACGCTCGAGTGTAAGCACTACAGAGATGGTTCCCATTGGGGTGTCTTTAATGGTTACTTGCCAATCTCCTACAAAGTAATCGCTTTTTTGGGCCACTCTTTTTCCTTCCACTGCGAAGGAATCCATGAGTGATCCGGTGACATTTTCATCGTCTGCACGCTGAAGGGTTAAGTAAAGATCCCCATAACCTTCCGCAGTAAAGGAAAGAGTAAGACCAGTTCCTTGCTCAGTGATTTGATTCATTTTCGTTTCAACACCTGATGCTTTGTCTACGAACTTTCCTGCTAATTTACCGTCTACACGCTCAAGCGTAAGCACTACGGAGATGGTTCCCATGGGAGTATCTTTAATCTGTACTTCCCAATCTCCAATAAAATAGTCGCTGCTTTGAGCCATAGTGGCTGAAGAGGTGAGGAGGGTAACAAAAAAGAAAAGGAGGGCGCTAAATTTTTTCATGAGCTTACTATTTTTGAGAAGTTAAATTTGATTGGAAATATAAGGTAAAAATGGAAAATGCAAAACTGTTTTACCATTATGCTTTTGTTGTTTTGAGGTACAAGCCCTTAGATTCTTGGAGGTAAGAGTTTATACAATACAGGAGTAACTATTCTAGAGAGCAGGGTTGAACTGATTAACCCACCGATCAGCACAATCGCAAGAGGTGAAATTAGGGGGTTAGTGCTCAAGGCAATGGGAATAAGTCCTCCAATCGCAGTGATCGTCGTCAGTACAATAGGTAGGAATCGGATTTCTCCAGATTTTTGAATTGCTGTATCCAAGTCGACTCCCTCTTTTCGCAGTTGATTGGTGAAATCCACCAGCAGGATAGAGGTTTTTACTTCGATCCCTGCAAGGGCAATCAACCCAATGATGGCAACAAAGGATAGGGAGTTTCCCGTAATCCAGAGAGCAATCAAAGCCCCCACCATGCCCAGTGGAATTACCGAAAGAACGATGAAGGTGCTTTTGAATGTTTTAAACAAAAGAATCAGCACAGCTATAAATAAAAATGCAGTCACAATGATGATTGTATTGAATCCAGCAAAAGATTCTTGCTTGGTTTCAAATTCTCCTCCAAAGGTGTATTTATATCCAGGAGGTAGCGTTAGTTGTTGCATTTTGCCAATCACATCGTTGAGGACGCGATCGGTCAGGTAGTTGGCATCCACAAAAGAGGAGACCGACACAGCCCGTAATTTATTGTAATGGTCTATGGTCAAGGTGCTACTTTCAAATTGCAGATCGGCAATTTGAGCGAGCGGAATGCTTTTTCCCAGTTGGTTGTTTACATAAATGCCGTTTAAGGCGTCTAATGTGGCGCGTTCAGATCTAGGTACAGTCAGGAGAAGGGAGCGTTCGTTGCCTTGAGGGTCGTTGAAAGTGCCCATTTTTAGGCCTGCTATAGCCAATCGAACCGTTTGGTCAATCTCTGT
>CAMDLI010000045.1 GCA_945901615.1 Spirosoma fluviale | reverse complement strand
CTGAAAAGGCAGGAGAGCTTAGAGGCAAGGAATTGGGTACCCATTTACTGGTAGACACTGCACGAACGGGTAATGAGGTTTCTTTAATGGTTTTTAAAGAAGTTGCTGAAATAATTAGTGAGTCTATTGTATCCACCATTCGAGTGCTGGAGGTCACGGATGTGTATTTTGGAGGCGGTATTGCCGCTGGCTTAGAGTTTATGATGCCTACCATCGAATACAATACCCGCAAATTCTTGACACCCTATTATGTCAAGGATCTAAAATTGAAAAAAGCTACCCTTGAGAATAACGCAGGTACCCTAGGTGCCGCTGCTTTGTGTTTTATGGATTCTGGTCTGTAATCGTCACTTCTGAGACCTTGCTCAAGGCATTCATTCTAAAAAGAATCCGAAGGGGTTCTTTTTTTTGTACTACCCCTGCACAATCTGAACTGGGTTCAATAAAATAGAAGAAAAAGCTTTGGCTCTTATCTACCAGTTCCACCCGGTCTGGTCGACCAAAAGTCTTGATTAATGCCTGGTTGTTGATTCCCAAAAATTGATTTTTTATGGAGCGAAACTCTTCCAAGTCTTGCATCCTTAACCCTTTGCATCCATAGCGATCTGATTTCCAGTTTTCTATATTAATTTTTCCAGCGTCTACTGCAGAGCTACAAGAGCTTAGCCAAGTGAAAAGCGAGAGGACTAGAAGCAAAACAGAAGTTTTCATGAAGATTTTTTTGAATGCCCAAAGATCGCTTGAATTTTCATTTGATCTTCTCGTTAATGAGTAAAAATAGAATTTGACTGAATTTGTCACTTTTGAACTCAAACAAAGGGCAGAAGGTTTATTCAAATCGGTTATATTGCGGCTTCAATCCCAAATTTCATGTATTACAGATTCGGAAAGGTTTTCTATTTCTTCAGCGTGCTAGTATTCCTCTTTGCGCTTTTATATTTCTATTCGGCATTGCCCGAGCAGATCGGATTTCGTTTTGATGATCAAGGCAATTTGCTTCGAGATTTTGCAAAAAGTACCTTTTTTTATGGGCTGGCGTTCGGGTTTTTGGTCTTAAATCTAGTCACGATCTACACTCCAAAAACGTTAGAGACAAAAGCCAATCGAAAATTACATCGCCTATTTCCAATTGGAGATCCTTACCGCGATTACTTGTTGGCATGGTTTTATTCTTTTGGGGGCTGGGTCAATGCGAGTTTATCGCTAGCAGCCTTATTTGTACATGCCATCAACAACCAAGAGGTAATTAGTGCTTCGGCATACAACCTTTGGTTTTTACTGATGCCTGTTGTACTTTTTGTCTGGGTGGGAGCATTGTTTGTATTGCTTTTCAAAAAATTCAAATCCACACAGGTGGGAATTAACTAGTCGATGGCAGATCAAGTAAATTATACCGAAGACAGCATCCGTTCGCTTGATTGGAGGGAACACATCCGGATGAGACCGGGGATGTATATTGGAAAATTAGGAGATGGAAGTGCGCCAGATGACGGTATTTATGTGTTGGTCAAGGAAATCCTAGACAACTCCATTGATGAGCACATGATGGGACATGGACGTACCATTGAGGTTAAAATTTCAGAACATAAAGTAGAAGTTCGCGACTATGGTCGAGGAATACCACTCGGAAAAGTGATTGATTGTGTTTCAAAAATCAATACAGGTGGTAAATACGATTCAGGAGCTTTCCAGAAATCAGTAGGACTTAATGGAGTAGGTACCAAGGCCGTAAATGCTCTTTCCGACTTTTTCAAGGTGCAATCCTTCAGAGAAGGGGAATGTAAAGTGGCCGAATTTGAAAAGGGAATTTTGGTGAGTGATCCTCCAATCGGTAAATCTTCAGATCGTAATGGAACCAAGGTGGTCTTTTCACCAGATGCTTCCATTTTTAAAAACTACCACTTTATTCCTGAATATCTCGAGAATCAAATGTGGTATTATGCCTACCTCAATGCAGGCTTAAGTCTTCAATTTAATGGAAAAAAGTTTTTTTCAGATAAAGGATTGTTTGATCTATTGTCCAACAAAGTGGACGAAGAAAGTATACGGTACCCGATCATTCATTTGAAAGGGAATGACATTGAGGTTGCCATCACCCACTCTGGAAGTTACGGGGAGGAATACTACTCCTTTGTGAATGGGCAATATACCACCCAAGGCGGAACCCACTTAGCTGCATTTAGAGAGGCTTTGGTCAAAACCATAAGGGAGTTTTACAAAAAAGATTTTGATGCCTCTGACATTCGTCAATCCGTCGTGGCAGCAATTGCAGTTCGTGTGCAGGAACCTGTTTTTGAATCTCAAACCAAGACTAAACTAGGCTCACAGAGTATTGGCCCTGATGGACCTACGCTTCGAACTTTTGTCAATGACTTCATTAAAGTAGAGTTAGACAATTACCTTCATAAAAACCCAAGTACCGCAGAAGCTTTACTGAAGCGGATTATGCAATCTGAGCGTGAGCGCAAAGAAATCTCAGGGATTAAGAAATTAGCCAACGAGCGGGCAAAAAAAGCAAACCTTCACAATAAAAAGCTTCGGGATTGCCGCGTGCACTACGATGATCCAAAAGCTGAGGAGGATTCGAAAAATAAGACCATGCTTTTCATCACGGAAGGAGACTCTGCTTCAGGTTCTATCACTAAAAGTCGTGATGTGCAAACGCAAGCTGTATTTTCACTTCGAGGAAAGCCGCTCAATTGTTTTGGAATGACCAAGAAGGTCGTTTATGAAAATGAAGAGTTTAACCTGCTCCAGCATGCGCTCAACATTGAAGATGGAATTGAAAGTTTGCGCTATCGGAAGATTGTAATTGCTACAGATGCAGATGTGGATGGGATGCACATTAGGCTGTTAATTATGACCTATTTTTTGCAGTTTTTTCCGGACCTCGTCAAAAATGGGCACCTCTATATTTTGGATACCCCTTTGTTTCGAGTGCGAAATAAAAAGGAGACGATCTACTGCTATTCGGATGAGGAGCGGCAGCGTGCCATTCATAAGTTGGGTAATAAACCTGAAATCACTCGATTTAAGGGATTAGGCGAGATTTCACCTGAAGAGTTTGGAACCTTTATTGGGGAAGACATTCGATTGGACCCTATTTTATTGACCAAGGACACCAAGATTGTTGACTTACTTACCTTCTACATGGGTAAAAACACCCCAGATCGACAAGTATTTATTATTGACAATTTGAGGATTGAAAAAGATTTGGCTCTAGAAGACCCTAAACTTGAAACAGAAGCAGTAGATGCTGAAGTTGATGCTTAAGAACCCTAGTTTTTCCCAATCTCCATTTCCTTTAACCCTAGGAATATTCACATGAGTGACGATACCCACCTTTCTGAAAGTTCTGATAGCAGCCTACATGGTTCTGTGCCCATCACTGGGATGTACAAGGACTGGTTCCTTGACTATGCATCCTATGTGATCTTGGAGCGTGCAGTTCCTGCGATTGAAGATGGGCTGAAGCCGGTACAGCGAAGAATCCTTCATGCCATGAAGGAGATGGATGATGGTAGATTCAATAAGGTCGCCAATATCATTGGACAATCCATGCAATACCACCCCCATGGAGATGCTTCCATAGGAGATGCGATAGTCAATATGGGCCAAAAAGACCTGTTGATTGAGACGCAGGGCAACTGGGGTGATGTGCGTACTGGCGATGGTGCTGCTGCTGCACGATACATCGAAGCTCGACTGTCGAAGTTTGCCTTGGATGTGGTTTTTAATCCACAAACCACGGATTGGCAGCTTTCCTACGATGGAAGAAAAAGAGAACCCGTAACGCTGCCCGTAAAGTTTCCATTGCTTTTGGCACAAGGAGTGGAAGGGATCGCTGTTGGTTTGTCCACGAAGATTCTGCCGCACAACTTTCGGGAGTTGATTGAAGCGTCAATAGAGCTATTGAAGGGCAATTCTCCGCAGGTTCTTCCGGACTTCCTTACTGGAGGTCTTGCAGATTTTTCGGATTACCAAGAGGGCCTTCGAGGTGGAAAAGTAAAAATTAGAGCTAGAATTGAGGAGGATGCAAATAAAACATTACTAATCAAGGAAATACCTTTTGGTACTACTACAGATTCATTGATTGATTCTATCCTAAAAGCGAATGAGAAGGGAAAGATAAAAATCAAAAAAGTGGTGGATAACACCGCCAAGGATGTCGAGATTCAGATTCAATTGGTACCGGGAGTTTCTCCAGATGTAACCATCGATGCCCTGTATGCCTTCACAGATTGTGAGGTTTCTATATCGCCCAATGCCTGTGTGATCATCGAGGACAAGCCTGTTTTCTTGACAGTCAATGAGATTTTAAAGTACAACACCAAGCAAACTAAGGAATTGCTCCGCAAGGAGCTTGAAATACGAAAAGGAGAGCTTTTAGAAAAGCTTTTGTTTTCTTCCTTGGAGAAGATTTTCATTGAAAACCGCATTTACCGAGACATTGAAGAATGTACCACTTGGGATGCAGTATTGGAAGCAATAGATCGAGGTTTAGACCCTTACAAACCAGATTTTTACAGGACTATTGTTCAGGAGGATTTGGTTCGTTTAACTGAGATAAAAATCAAACGGATCTCCAAGTTTGATACGTTCAAGGCGGATGAGTTGATGAAACGACTTCAGGATGAGTTGAAGGAGGTCAATTACAACTTAAAGCACCTAACGGATTATTCAATAGCCTACTACCAAAATTTATTGGATAAGTATGGAAAAGGTAGGGAACGGAAAACAGAGATTCGAGCATTTGATACCATTCAGGCAGCTGTAGTGGCGGCAAACAATGCCAAACTGTATGTGAATCGAGTGGATGGTTTTGTAGGCTATGGACTGAAGAAGGATGAATACATCTGTGAATGTTCAGATCTAGACGATATAATCGCCATTCGCCGTGATGGCAAACTGGTAGTTTCTAAAATACAGGAAAAGCTCTTTATGGGCAAAGACCTCGTTTATGTCGGTGTCTTTCGTAAGAATGACGAGCGAATGACCTACAATTTCATTTACCTAGATGGGGTTTCTGGAAGGTCTATGGTCAAGCGGTTTCAAGTGGGAGGTGTGACCCGCGACAAAGAATATGACCTAACCAAAGGAACCAAGGGATCAAAACTACTCTACCTCACCGTCAACCCCAATGGTGAAGCAGAAGTGGTAACTGTCTACTTGACGCAAGGAGCAAAGGCAAGAGTGAAAGTGTTTGATTTTGATTTTGCTGAGATTGAAATCAAAGGTCGAGCGGCTGGAGGGAATATTTTAACTCGATATCCAGTTCGTAAAATTCAGTTTAAGATGGAAGGCAAATCTACCTTAGGTGGCCTCAACATCTATTTTGATGCTTCTGTAGGTCGATTGAACACGGATTCTCGAGGCAAACAAATAGGCAACTTCCTTGGTGATGATAAAATCTTGGTTTGCTACAAAAATGGTGATTATGAATTGACCAGTTTTGAGTTGACCAATCGCTACGATCCTACTGAAGTACTTTTAATTCAAAAATTTGATCCTCAAAAAGTTATTGGAGCGATCTACTTCGATGGTTTAGCCAAAAATTTCTTTGTGAAGCGATTCTTAATTGAAACGACGACGCTCAACAAGCGGTTTAACTTTATCACTGAACACAAACAATCTTACCTAAAGCTCGTCACCACAGATGCCCAGGCGCAGGTTTCAGTGACTTTTATGAAGGGCAAGGTTGAAGATCAAATGGATTATGATCTTGAAATGTTGATCGATGTAAAGGGCTGGAAGGCATTGGGAAATAAGTTAAGTGCAAATGAGGTCATAGAGCTGAAATTAATTGAATCCGAACAGTTGATCGATACGGATGCTGGGGTAGGTGAAGAGCTGGAAGAGGAGACTTCTAATGAAGAGGAGACTACTAATGATGAGCCAGTAGTCGATCTTTCGGATGACTTGGAAGTAGGCAGTACGCTCACTTTGACACCAAAGAAAGGGGAGGATGAGCAGCTTGGGCTATTTTAACTAGTTCAATGCAGCGATGAGTCAGAAGTCAGGAGAATTGGATCAAGGATTGGTTGATTACCTAGCCCAGTACATCACGCTACACAAGAGGGCTGCTATTGAACGGGTATTGAGTCAGCGGTCCCGTTTTTTCACAGTGGTATTGGAGGATATTTTCAAACCACACAATGCAAGTGCTGTTCTTCGTACTTGTGATTGTTTTGGTATTCAAGACATTCACCTAATTGAAAAAACAGATACGTACAAAATCAATCCCTTTGTCACCCGTGGAGCTTCCCAATGGGTTGATTTGCATAAGTATTTCTCCCCAGATGGATCAGCTATAGACCAGTGTTTTGACGCATTGCATCAAAAAGGATACAAAATCTATGGAACGAGCCCAGTAGCAGATTCACAATCCATTCACGAATTGCCTCTCTTTCCAGATCAAAAAATAGCCTTAGTCTTTGGAAATGAGCACGAAGGCATCAGTGAAGAAGTAAAATCCAAAGTGGATGGGCTAGTTCATATTCCGATGCGAGGCTTCACGGAAAGTTTTAATATTTCCGTATCTGCTTCCATATTTTTATTTGAGTTGATCAAACGGGCTTCGGCTTTTGAAAGTCCAAATTTCCACATTTCGGAGGAGGAGCGAGGTGAGCTAAGGTTGAGGTGGTACAAGGATATTGTCCCTCATGCCGATATCCATGAAAAACATTTTCGCAAGCAAACTCAAAATGCCGAGAATTGATTCATTCAAAAAGGGCTGCCTAGCCTCTTCCTTTCGGAAATAAATCTTAGTTTAGGGTTAAGCATTTCAACTAAATCCCATGAGAAAAGGACTTTTAATTTTTTCAGTATTCGTACTTGTATTGTTGGTAGCTGTTATTGGTTATTCAGCATACCAATTTAGAGATCGGCACTCCGACTATCAAACAGATCTTTTTTTATATGCACCAGCAGCTAGTGTTCAGGCTGGATTTTCTAAAGTTGACCTGACACCTACCGGGTTTGAAACTTGGGAGGATGTGGATGGAGATTCAAAATATGATCCTGAGAAAGGAGATCGTTTTGTAGATGCCAACGAAAACGGTGAGTTTGATGCGATTTGGTTGGCAGGATTTCACAATTCCAGGCCTGCACAAAGTGTTTTAGACAAGCTTTGGGCTAGAGCCATGGTTCTTGAATCTGGGGATGTTTCCTTGGCACTTTGCGTGATTGACATGATTGGCTTTGGTAATGACGAAGTGATTGCAACGCGGAAGTTAATCCAAGAAAAGTACCCTGAATTAGACTATGTGGTCATTTCCAGTACGCATGTTCATTCCGCTCCAGATTTGATGGGCATGTGGGGACCTTCTGAATTCGTGCGTGGGGTAAACAACGACTACATGAAGCAGGTTCAAGAAGGAATCGCTGCAGCAGTAGGAGAGGCCTACACTTCCAGAAAGCCAGCACATTTTAAGTTTGCGCAAGAACCTGTTCGACTTAAAGATTTGGTAGGGGATACCCGGCCACCCTATATTTCTGATGCTGGCTTGCAGCTGATGCAGGTATTAGATGCGCAAACGGGCACTACCCTAGGAACGATCATGAATTGGGGAAATCATCCCGAAACCCTCTGGTTGGAAAATATTCAAATCAGCTCTGATTTTGCAGATCCCTGGAGGAATTTTGTGGAAGGAGGTATTCCTGTTGCAGATACCTTGGTTGAGCCTGGTGTGGGAGGTGTAGCAATCTTTTTAAATGGGGCAGTGGGAGGATTGATGACTACGGCTCCTGATCTTGCAGTAGTGGACCCTTATACAGGTGTTTCTTACCAGAGACAAGCACCAGATAAACTTCTTGCTCAAGGGAAAGCCTTGGCCAAAATAACCTTAGAGACCCTGCGTGATACCAGCTTGGTTATTCATTCTTCTTTAGACTTAGGGATACGAGCCAAATCCATTGCGTTACAGATGGATAACTCGCTGTTTCAGTTGGCCGCTTTTGTAGGAATTTTTGACCGTGGCTTTGTAGGCTGGAAACAAATTCGATCTGAAGTTTCTACTTGGAAATTAGGTCCAGCGACTTTTGTGCATGTACCTGGAGAACTCTATCCTGAAATTCTTCATGGTGGCATTGAATCTCCTGCTGGTGCTGATTTTCAGCTTTCTCCCGTAGAACTGCCTGCTTTAAAAGAAAAAATACCAGGACAGTATCGGTTTTTTTCAGGAATGTCTAATGACATGATTGGCTACATCGTCCCCAAGAGTCAATGGGATGTGAACCCTCCATTTACCTACGATTACAAAGAGCGTCCTTATGGTGAAATCAATTCCTTAGGTCCAGAGACTGCTCCAAAAATCCATAGCGAAGTTCTTGGAGTGTTGAAAGACTTGCAAAAATTGAAAAAATAAAAAAAAATCCGGTACAGGGATTGAAATTTTCGATGTACCGGATTTATAGTGGGTCTTAAGATTCGTGGATTACGATTTTTTCAATTTTGTCTCCAGCACGGATGGCATCGATCACTTCTAGTCCTTCTACCACCTTGCCGAAGCAGGTATGGTTCCGATCTAAATGTGCAGTATTTGCTCGGCTATGGCAGACGAAAAACTGTGAACCCCCTGTATTTCTACCGGCATGTGCCATAGATAGTACGCCACGGTCATGGAACTGGTTTCCACCATCCAATTCACATTGAATTTTGTAACCAGGACCTCCAGTACCTGTTCCTGTTGGGCAGCCACCTTGGATGACAAAGTTTGGGATTACACGGTGAAAAGTAAGTCCATCGTAAAAACCTTTGGTGGAGAGGTCCACAAAGTTTTGGACCGTGATAGGTGCGTCTTTTTCATAAAGCTCTACCTTCATGGTACCTTTTTCAGTAATTATCTCAGCTGTTTTCATGGCTATGGATGATGATTAGTGGTTGTTCGTTTTGCAAAAATAGCCAATGTCCTGGCTTTTTGATTCTGTCTTCAAAAAAGAAAACAAAATAGATTTTGTTCCGAATCTTTTTTTGATGTGAAGTGTAGTTTGTGTAAGAATATTGGAATCAACTCTTAAAAAAGTTTATCATTGTAACTGAATTTCATCTTATCAACCCAAAACATCCTTGGAAAAAGCACTTAACTCAGAATTTGCAGGCCCTACTGCATTTGGTCATCCTAAAGGACTCATGACCTTGTTCTTCACTGAAATGTGGGAGCGTTTTAGTTACTACGGCATGCGTGCCTTGCTGATTATATTCATGACCAAGACCGTTGTAGATGGGGGGCTTGGATTTGATGATCCTACGGCTGGTGCAGTTTATGGCTTGTATACCATGGGAGTCTATCTTTTAGCTTTGCCGGGCGGATGGCTCGCGGACCGTTTATTTGGTTTGAAAAAATCAGTATGGTACGGCGGAATTATCATTGCTTTAGGACACTTTATGTTGGCCATACCTGGAATTGAAGGTTGGATTTCTAGTGGTTCAGAGGCAAAAACAACCTTGAGTACCTTGGATACCACTTCTTTTTTCCTAGGTCTGCTATTGATTGTGCTTGGTACGGGTTTATTGAAGCCAAATATCAGTTCTATAGTAGGTCAACTCTATCCTGCAGGTAGTTCCAAGCGTGACGCAGGCTTTTCCATTTTTTACATGGGAATCAATATAGGTGGGTTTATCGCACCACTGGCTTGTGCTACAGTAGCTGAATACGACATGCACCTCGGGTTTGGATTGGCTGGTTTAGGTATGATCTTCGGTTTGATTCAATACAAGCTAACGGGTAAGGCTCTTGATGGCTATGGGGAAGTGCCAGTGGTGGTAACTCCAGAAGAAAAAGCTGCTCAAACCAAATTGAAATCCTTAACCTCTGTTATTGGATTGGTAGGTATCGTGGTGATAGGCTTGTTGTTTGCAGGCGTAGTACCGATTGATGTTGAGGCTATCGCTAAGTCCTCTGGTACTGTGATTGCAATTGTAGCAACTGGGTATTTGGGATATGTAATTGCTTTTGGTGGACTCAGTAGAGGAGATAAGAATAAAGTTGGAGTTATTGCCGTTTTATTCTTTTTCTCAGCCATGTTCTGGTCAGGATTTGAGCAGGCTGGCTCCACACTCAACTTGTTTGCTGAGCGCTTTATGGATCGTACAGTATTTGGCTGGGAGGTCCCTACAGGATACTTTCAATCCATCAATTCCCTATTTATAATCATCTTCGCCCCATTTTTTGCTTCACTTTGGGTGTGGTTGGGAAGAAAAAACTTGGAGCCAAGTTCTCCGCTCAAATTCACCTTTGGACTCGCCATGTTGGGGATAGGGTTTTTTGTGATGTATTTCGCGACTAAGATTGCTGCCTCAGGTGAGTTGGCTGCTCCTAGTTGGTTGATCATCACCTTCCTTTTTCACACCTTCGGTGAATTGAGTTTGTCCCCTGTAGGGCTTTCTTTGGTCACCAAACTATCTCCCAAAGGTTATGGAGGTCAGATGATGGGCATTTGGTTCCTTTCTGTCGCGCTGGGCAATTTGTTTGCTGGATTGATCGCAGGGGAGGCGAGTGGGGGCTCAGAGGAAGGCCTTGCTGCCATGCCAGACCAATTTATGCTGATTGTGTATACTGTAATGGGATCTGCGCTTGTATTGCTTCTTCTAAAGCCAGTTCTCAAGAAAATGATGGGAGAGGTGAATTAAACGGAATTTAGGTAGAAGCAAGAAATTAGAGACAAGAAACAAGACTGAATTGCACTAGGTACAAAGTACAAAGTACAATGTAGGGATTCGTGGTCTTACTCAAATGGTACTTCTGAAGCATCTTGCCCGCCTGCGGTAGGCAGGATACTTTTTAAATCTCGAATGCCCAACGCCGAATGTTGGAATAAGGTAGTACAATGTACCAAGTACGAAGTACAAAGTATGGACTAGAATTCTTTCCTCATCTTGCTAATTCATACCATCGACCAGATACTTTTTCAATGTCGAACGCCCAACCCCGATCTAAGAATGTCGAAGTGGGGATTCGTGTTCTGACCCAAATTGTACTTCTAAAGGATCTTGGTACATGGTACTTCGCCTGCCTGCCGCAGGCAGGTACTTCGTACAAAAAAAAGAGGCTGATCGAAAGATCAGCCTCTTTTTTAGAAGTGGATTTGATTAGTTCAAGAACTCATCAAATGTCAAGCTCACGTAGTACATGGAACCTACAGTTGGGTTACCCCATGCTTGTCTGTAACCAGTGCTGTTGAATAGGTTAGATCCACCGATTTTCAAGATAGACTTCAGCGCCTTCATTTTCACGCTCATTTGAGCATCAAATGTTCCGAATGCAGGCATCACAGAAAGTTGCTGTGAAGACACCGAAGGAGCTACGAAAGAAGACTGCCAAGCAAATTCACCCTGCCATCTGTAAGACATAGCGAATCCAATGTTCTTCACAATCTCACGGTTAGCGAAGTTCACAACATAACGGTACTCAGGAGTGTTGAAAGAAGGCTGGAAACCAGTTACTGTCAACTTTTCAAGGTCCTGAAGTGTGTTGTAAGACACGTTACCACCAATGGTGTAGTTTTTAGGCAAACGGTAATCTGCGCCCAATGCCCAACCCCAAGATTTGATGGTCTCGGTTCTGTTAGCTGGCATGGAGTAGATGTTTCTTGTGTTTGCATTCAATAGGTTAAGGCCCAAAGTAGAAGCTGGGCTTGTAGCCACATAGTTCTTATCCTGAACCAAAACCTGGCCACCGATGAAGTTTTCAAAACTATTGAAATAGGCATAAGCATCGATCAACAATTTGTTACCAAACAAACCTTTGTAACCCAGCTCATAAGATTTAACAGATTCAGGTTTGAATTCGCTAGGCTTGAAAGCTACTAGTTTGTCCTTTGCAGCAGCAGCAGCGTTTGCAGGCACCAATTGTGCAGCAATCACTGGAACGATGCTAGGTACCAAGGCTGCAATAGCAGCAGGTGCCTGAGCAGCTGGAATTAATCCTGCTGCAACTTGCTGAGTAATGATAGAAGTAGCCTGAGTGATCGCCAACTGTGTAGCCTGTGCGATAGATGCTTGGAACACTGGTGAAGAAGGTTGAGTTCCTGCCAAAACTGCACCACCGAAGTTGGTCACAGTAGCAAGTGAATAAACTGGGTTTCCAGAGAAGTTGTATTTACTTCTGAAAAGTGGAAGACCACCAATCAATCTTGCTTGAGGAGTCACAAGGTCAATGTATTGATCTTGTGTCGTTGGCAAACGGAAACCAGTCTGGTAAGAAGCTCTGAAGTTGTGAGTTCCTGCAGTATATACACCGGATACTCTTGGGGACAACTGTCCTTTGAAGTTTTCGTTTTTGTCATAACGTGCAGAAGCAGTCAATCTGAACTTGTCATTGAATAGGGACTTAGCACCTTGTACATATGCGCCATGTTCTTTGATTGTAAATTCATCCCCATTTTCGTCAGTTGTGAAAAGAGTTTTGTCAGAATTTAGCTGGTAAGTTCTGTAGTTAGCGCCTACAACGAAATCAGCCCATTTGATGTTAGTAAACTGGTAAGAACCTTCTACGTGGTACAAGTTGGTTTTATCCACAAACTTAGCACCTACACCTTGAGCATTGCCTGGGATAGGACGATCGGTTACACCTGCTTTTGCCGCATTAAACCCAGCAGTTCCTGGTAACAATCTCCCTTGATCAGCAAATGCTCTTGCAGCATCGTGCGCCAAAGCTTCGTCTACGCCTCTAGCTCTAGCTTGAGCAAATGCACCCACGTACTGAGGGAACCAAGTACCGCTAGGCTTCCAGGCTTCGTTGATTCCTTGTGCAGCAATACCTACTGCGAAAGCATCACCGGAACGCTCCTGAGTGGTGTATGCTCTCAAGAACCAGTTGGCACCTTTCAATTCTGCCTTATATTGGCCTAACTTAAAGTTAGCAATGGAATAACGGTCAGCACCAGTATATACTGTAGTACCAAATCCGTAATTACCTTGAATGATTGCTTCAACACGGTCATTGATTCTGTAATGCAAAGCCGCATTCAATTTCAAGGACTTGGTACCGTAATCAGCCAAATCAGATTCTCTGTAACCAGTTCTGGACACGAAAGTCTGTGGGATTAGCGGAAGTAATGCAGCTGGTAAAGCACCTGCACTTACCATGCTCTGAGCGATTGAATTCATGTTTACGTTGGTTTCATCCCCGTAAACGTTAACTCCATTGTAACCTGGGTTGGAGATTCTATCTCCTTTGTTGATACGAGAAGCGTTCAACAAAGATTGGTCACGGAAATCATTTGCTTGCCAGTCATCTGCCTTCAAATACTGTACATTGACTTTGAAAGCCAACTTGTCGTTGATTGCTTTTGCATAACGTGCACTAAAGTCATAGAATCCAGTACCTGGGGTAGTTCTATCTTTCTGATCCATCAAACCTGTCCGTACACTTGCAGATAGGCCTTGGTATTGGAAAGGATTCTTTGAATTCATCAATAGGATACCATTGATCGCATTTGGTCCGTAAAGTGCAGAAGCTGCACCTGGAAGCAATTCAACGCTTTCCAAATCCAATTCAGAGATACCTACAATGTTACCTACAGAGAAGTTTAGACCAGGAGCCTGGTTGTCCATACCGTCAATCATTTGTACCGTTCTTACGTTACCGTTGGCGTTAAAACCTCTGGTGTTGAAAGACTTAAAGGTCAAAGATTGCGTACTCATTTCTACGCCTTTCATGTTGTTCAGGGCGTCGTAGAAACTTGCCTGAGGAACATCTCTAATTGCGATGATATCCATCTTTTCTACAGAAACTGGAGATCTAAGGATGCTTTCTTCCACTCTTGATGCAGATACTACTACTTCTTGTCCTAAGATGGACACTTCAGCTAGCTCTACAGATAAGTTGGAAACTCCTCCTGTTACCTCTACTTCTTTAGATCCAAACCCAACCATGGAAAATACCAAGGTGAAGGGAGGAGCTTGATTTACATTAAGAGTAAATTTCCCGGATAGGTCAGTAATGGTTCCAATTACTTTTCCTTTCACGAGGATGTTTACCCCTACCAAAGTTTCCTTTGAGTCAGCATCCGTGACTGTACCGGAGATGGTAGTCTGAGCAAGTGCAATGCTAGTTCCCAAAGAAAGGAACAATGCCATTGAGAGCACTGAACTCCAGATTTTTCTGGTAAAATTTTTCATAGGCTAAATTTTATAAAATAGTTAAGATGGTTTTTGAATTTAGGTTAATCCAATCCAATTATTCGAAATTTATAGTAAAAAGGTAATTTTCTATCGTTTTCGGTTAAAAAAAAACAGAATCTAAAAACCATAAATTTTATATAATCTTCATAAAACATGTATTAATTTAACAAATATATATTTTTTGGTAATTAATTTAACAATTACTTAAAACAAGCTCGATATTTTATAAAATCAATAATTTTGAATTTGAGTTTAAATTGAGAAGAGAAAGCTCAAAAAGCATATTTTGACCCTTTATTTGGCCTTTATAGACTTTTTTTATTTTCTGCATTTACATGCTTTACAAGTCGATCACAGAGCTCTTTGATTTCTTCTGACATGTACTCATCGCCCGTACTATTTAAAATGGTTTGTGCCATTCCTCCTAGAATATCGATGTAAAATCGCTTCATCTCTACCACAGACATTTCATCTGTCCATAGGTCAATTCTTAGAGTGGAATGATTCAAATTGTCCCAAACATTTAAACTGATGCTTTTGGTGGCTTCTAATCCTTCTCCTTCCTTGTCAGAAGCATCCCAATGGATAGTTTTTGGGAGATTTGCGCCATCCAATTCAATTTGAAAGTTGATTTCTGATTTTTTCATTCGATTTAGTAAACTAGTTTTTAGATGTCAAAAGTAAGGAATTAATCAAAGCTCATCTCTGGGATCTCACCGTTGATGATCAATTTACCTGCTGTTTTAGACTTAATTTCTTCTACAGTTATGCCTGGTGCCCGTTCTTTTAAGATAAAGCCTCCTTCTGGAGCAATTTCCAATACTGCTAGGTCCGTTACGATTTTTTTAACACATCGAATACCGGTTAGGGGTAGGGTACAAGTAGGCAATAATTTGGAGTGGCCATCCTTCGAACAATGCTGCATCGCAACGATGATGTGCTTTGCTGAAGCTACCAGATCCATAGCGCCTCCCATGCCCTTCACCATTTTTCCCGGAACTTTCCAGTTGGCGATATCACCCTGCTCCGATACTTCCATCGCACCGAGAATAGTCAAATGCACATGTCCGCCTCGAATCATGGCAAAGGATTGGGCAGACTCAAATATCGCTGACCCAGGAAGCATGGTGATGGTTTGCTTTCCCGCATTTATTAGCTCGGGATCTACCTCAGATTCCTTTGGAAAAGGACCAATCCCTACAAGCCCATTTTCAGATTGCAGCACTACATCTAGGTGGGTTGGAATGTAATTGGCAACTAGGGTAGGGATTCCTATTCCCAGATTGATATACTGCCTATGTTCTACCTCTTGAGCAATTCTTTTGGCAATTTGTTCTTTTGTTAACATGGCTTTAGAAAAGTTTGCGTTAAAAATTAAAACGGGAAA
>CAMDLI010000044.1 GCA_945901615.1 Spirosoma fluviale | reverse complement strand
GAGCCAGCTCGAGAAAAACTTCAAAAAGCAATCGAAGATACCCAGTTCAATACCCCAATCTGTCCAATTTACCAGAATGTGAGTACGACAGCGGTAACAGATGTGGCCGAAATCAAAGCCAATTTAATTGCTCAGCTGACCGCACCAGTCAAATGGACCCAGTCTGTACAACAGATGGTAGCAGATGGAGCCACGGAATTTGTAGAATGTGGACCTGGAAAAGTCTTGCAGGGCCTGGTCAAAAAAATACACCCCGAAGCAATCGTATCAGGCTTGTAACCGTCAACGCTCACCTAAATTAGGTGAGCGTTTTTTTTACTTGGCTTGCTTCCAAACAGAAACCTGCCCTTGATCGGTGCATTCAGCAAGTAGCTCAAGGGTAGTTTTCCCCAGAATTGGATGGATTTTTTTTGGGAGAATTTCAGCCAAAGGCTGCAGCACAAAGCTCCGCTGCGCAAGGTAAGGATGTGGGATGGTAAGGGATGGGCTGTCCCAAACTTGATCTCCAAAATAGAGAATATCGATATCAATAGTACGGTCTCCCCAATGCTGCTCCCGAGTTCTTCCCAGCTGCACCTCGATTCCTTGGATTACCTCCAAAAGCTCCATCGGATCCATTTGGGTGTGCAGCAGCAGTACTTGGTTTAAAAAATTTCCGGCGGTCGCTACCCCTCCCCAAACTTCGGTTTCATAAATTTGAGAATGCCCAACTAGCATGGCTTGCTGGGATAAGGCCTCCATTGCCTTTTGAAGGAAAGCTGCACGATCTCCTTTGTTTCCTCCAATTCCCAATACAACCTCAGTTTGCATTCCTCGTTAATTTAATTTTAAAACTGGCTCAAATTAGCCTAAATTTACAGTCTAAATTGAAATGATATGAAGTTTCTAGGTAATGTCTTGGCCGTCATCGTGGGCCTTTTTGTATTTAGCATTGTAGCAATGCTTATTTTTTTCGGGATTATAGGTTTGGTTGCTTCCTCTTCTGAGAAAGAAGTGACCTTGGAAAGTAACTCCATCCTACACCTAGACCTAAATGGACGCACCTTAGTGGAGCGTACCTCAGAGGAAGACCTGGTCTTTGGTTCCTTCCTAGATCCTTTTGGAGGAGATAATTCTGCCGGATTAGTAAATCTAAAAAAGGCTATTGGGGAGGCTAAAACGAATGAGAACGTCAAAGGAATCTACCTCAATGCTGGATTAATTGGTGCTGGGCAAGCTGGTCTATTGGAGCTTAGAGAAGCTTTAGTAGATTTTAAAGAATCAGGAAAATTTATCGTAGCCTACGATGAAGCTTACTCAGAGGGTGGGTATTTCCTGGCCTCAGTAGCGGATGAAATTTACCTCAATCCACTGGGCGGAATTGACTTCAATGGTTTTTCTTCTGAGGGAATTTTCCTAAAAGGCTTCTTTGAAAAAGTAGGCATCAAACCGGAAGTTTTCCGAGTTGGTGAATTTAAAAGTGCTGTAGAGCCATTTATCTTGGATAAAATGAGCCCAGAAAATCGGCTTCAAACTCAGTATTTTCTGGATGACATCAACAACCATGCACTTGAGCTAATCGCAAAATCGAGAGGAATTGCACAAGACAGTTTGATCCGCATCAATCACCAAATGCTCGTCAGAAAGCCAAAAGATGCAGTAACCTACAAGTTGGCGACGGCACTGAAATACGAAGATGAGGTGCATAGCATCCTTAAAGAAAAATTAGGCCTCAAGGAGGACGACCAAATTGCCACCATCAATGCCACTGATCTTGGTGGAATGGCAAAAAGTAAAAACATCACCTCTTCCAATCGCATCGCGGTTATCCTCGCAGAAGGGGAGATTGTAGATGGAAATGCGGATGGAGCCATCAGCTCTGAAAAATTTGCCAAGGAAATTCGTAAAGCACGTAAAGACGAGAATATCAAAGCCATTGTCTTGCGCGTTAACTCCCCAGGAGGATCTATCCTAGCATCGGACGTGATTTGGAGAGAAATGTCAGAAGCTAAAAAGGTAAAGCCGGTGATTGTATCTATGGGTGAAGTGGCCGCTTCTGGAGGCTACTACATCGCTGCTCCAGCGGACACGATTGTTGCGCAACCAAACACCATCACGGGTTCCATTGGCATATTTGGCATTTTTTTCAATGTTCAGGAATTGGTCAATGACAAGTTGGGGGTGACTACGGATGTGGTCTCCACCGGGGAGCTCTCGGATTTTGGAAATATGGCTCGCCCTTTGTCTGAAGTAGAGCGTACCATCATCCAATCCTCTGTTGAGGATGGCTACGAAACCTTCATCTCTCGCGTAGCTGAAGGCCGTGGCATGCATCCTGATTCGGTGCGAAAAATCGCATCTGGGCGTGTTTGGACTGGTTCACAAGCCAAGGCGAGAGGATTGGTCGATGTGTTGGGTGGCTTGGATACAGCCATCGGCATCGCGGCAGCGAAGATTAAAGCAGGGGATGATTACCGAGTGGTGTACTATCCAGAGAAAAAACCTTGGTTTGAAGAGTTGATGGTTTCATTTAGCGATCAGGTACAAGTTCGCATTCTTCAAACACAATTGGGCGACCAGTACCCACTCTACCAAAAAATTCAACGCTTGAAAAACTACCAAGGGGTGCAGGTACGCATGCCGCAAGATCTGGTGATCAAGTAAGATTGAAAAACAAAAAACTCAGCTTTATCGCTGAGTTTTTTGTTTTTAGATTTTTTGCAAAAGTATCTTCCAAGCCAAATCGACATTGCCGGCTTCCAGCTCTTCCTTGGCCCAGCGGTGTAGGTGATCGGTCCAGGACTCTTCATCCAATCGGAAGCGGCGCCTGATATCTTCCAGGTCTTCGCGAGCAGAAAAAAGGGCAATCTCCTCCGGACTGGGAAGCTGCTCCACATTACCCAATCTCCCTAGATTATTCCCGCTGAGTACCGGGCTGTTCCGAATTTCTTCGGGAATTTGATCTACCCCTATCCCAAGGGTCATCAAGGGCTTGGGAATCTGAAATAAAGAATCGGCCGTCACCCGGGTATACCAGTTGCCCCCAAGTCTAGCTACAGGGTCCAACTTGAGGGGCGCAATGGCTCCTGAAGCGTCGAGGATATTTTCATCCAGGTGAATTTGTAGCACCTCACATATCACCAAATTTCCAGCCCCTCCCTGATCCCCTAGTGGGATTACCTGCTGCACCTTGCATTCAAAGGCCACTGGAGATTCCTTTACGCGGGGTGGAGCGACTAGATTCGACGGCACTGCAGTCAATCCTGCTTTAACAAATTCATTGACTCCCTTTGCATATTCGGTGCTAGCAAGGGACATCTGCTCTACTAAATCATGGCCAACCACATGGATCACCACCTCAGGAACCTCCAGCACATTGTCTAGGGTATGTTTGGTGGTATTGTCTCGCACTCTTCGCGAAGGGGAAAAAACAAGGATGGGGGGATTGGCACTAAAGAGATTGAAAAAAGAAAAAGGGCTCAAATTAACATCTCCTGCTTCATTGATGCTACTCACAAAGGCGATGGGCCGTGGAGTCACCGCACCTTGCAAGAGGGCATGAAGTTCAGCAGTAGCTAAGTCTTTGGGATTGATCGTTTTCATTTCATGAAATTAATAGGCAATTTTAAGAGATAGCAATCAATTCACGAATTAGTTTCCAATTTATGTTTCTTCGACCTACCACCCTCCTCCTATCCTTGCTTTTAGTGCTACTTGCATCTCCAATTGCAGCCCAAACTCACCGACTTGCTACCTTCAATATCCGTTGGGACAATCCGAACGATGTGGGCAACCTTTGGAAAGATCGTGCGACACAAGTCATCCAATTGATTCAATTTCACCAGATCGGAATTGTAGGTACCCAAGAAGTCTTGGCACATCAGCTGACTGAACTCAACAAAGGACTTGGCTTTGCCTCCATCGGCGTAGGAAGAGATGATGGGAAGGCCAAAGGCGAATTTTCACCCATTCATTACGATCCTACACGCTACAAATTGGAGGATTCGGGAACATTTTGGTTGTCACCAAGCCCAGAAGTCCCAAGCAAGGGTTGGGACGCTGCCCTGAATCGCATTTGCACCTGGGGAAAATTTACCTCTCTAGAAGGATCTCAGTTTTATGTCTTCAATGTGCATTACGACCATATTGGACAGCAAGCTCGAGAAGAAAGCAGCAAGTTGGTCCTTTCCAAAATCCAAGAAATCAACCGAGAAGGGCTTCCTGTAGTCTGGATGGGAGATTTCAATGTAGCACCCGAAAATCCTGCCTACCAAGTTATTTTCAAAAAAGAAAACTGGAAAGATGCACGTTTAGTATCCAAACTTCCCTCCTATGGTCCAAAAGGCACCTTTACCGCCTTCGAATGGGACCGAATGCCGGATGGGATCATTGACCATGTTTTTGTCCAAGGGAAACTCGAAGTACTCCGACATGGTATCCTGACCGACAACTACGGCAAAAAGTACCCTTCGGATCATTTTCCCGTGCTGGTGGAAATCAGGTTTTAGGTGATTTGTTGAAAGCCGCAATTTTTTCAAGTTAGTTGGACGCAATTCTGAATAGATGAAACAAAAAAACCGATCTGAATCAATCAGATCGGTTTTTTTAATTCAGCATTTATCAATTAGCCACCAATAGTCTTTGTTGTAGTCACACCATTCACGGTGATGGTAATGGTTTGATTGGTGCAAGATCCGTTTCCAAAATCCACGGTGATATTATTGGTACGGTAGGCTGTCTCTAGCTTACCCAAAGTAGGGCCTCTTCTTTTACCTGAACAGGAAAGGTCGATCTCGAGCGGGGTAGTGGTCTGGTGCGCATAAATTACGGTACCAGAAGCAGTCTTAATCGCTGTTTTCACATTGGTAATGATTTTACCACTGATTGGCTTTCGAGAATCATTGCCTCTAACCACCTCAGATTTTCTATCCTTTTCGGAAGTCCACACCCCTGTTTCTCCGCCTACAAAGATGAACTTGCCATTCGCGACACTAGACTTCACACTTCCCTTGCCTGTAGCTTTATCAAATTCCGATACAATGGTTTTCACACCGCTAATTTGTATCCCATTGACCACATAATTCTGAAATTCAACCTTCTCTGTCAACACAATCCCAACTTTAGTTCTGCTGACCATAATCACTCCTTTACGCGTGATGTCCTGATCATTTTTAGTAATGGTGACACCTGCACCAAAATCCACTTTTGACTTCACAATCAAACTCAAGAGTGAGTCTAATTCCGGGAATTGATTGCCACTATGTCCACCATGAGGACCATCAACCGTAGTGGCCACCGGGAGCTCAACAACTTTCCCTGAAGCGTCGTAATGGGTGATTGTTGCGCCTCCTAATTTATACATGCGGAATCCTCGAATATCGCCGGCACTTTCTGCTTCAACTATTGCGAGGATCTCATCATTTGGTGCAAGCAAGTTCAAACCATCCATGATGCCTTTGTGCCCTCCTTTACCTTTATCCATTCCTTTCAAATCTCCAGGGGATTTCGCAGTTTCTTCTGTCGCTGCTACTCTACCCGTAATCGTTCCCGCTTGGAATGAATTACCTCCTATGGTGAAGCTAGTGCCGCTGACCAACTGACCTGAGGTCTGGGCCAAATCAATTGCTGTGGTTCCTTCTAAAGCTTTTTCAGCGATGGAAGCTAATTCATCTTGCTCAGTACATGCAGCCATGAAAAGCAAGTACGACAGTAACAAAAGGTTTTTAAATAGTTTCATGTGATTTGGTGTTTAAGGATTACAAGAAGTTTAAATTATGATACCAAATACAGCCTCCAACATGAAGAGAAAATGAAAAAATGAATCTTTTTCATTTTTTTTAAAAAAAAATTAGTCCTGTCAGACTTTCACTGGAAAACTAAAACAAACCCGTGTTTTCCCGTTTTGAGACCCTATTTCCAAGGCAACCCCTAGAAAAAGCGCTACTTTATACATGATTTGGAGTCCAAACCCTGATTTTTCTTTGGACACATCTTTCAAGAATACCAACCCATTTTTTACCTGCTCGATTAACGTATCGTCGATTCCTGCTCCATCATTTTCGATCACCACCTCATACCTATCTCCACTTTTTGTTCCTGAAAGGCTGATTACGCCTCCAGTTTCAACATATTTGACGGCATTACTCAGCGCATTTTGAAGCATCATCTGACATAGCGAAAGGTTGGTGTCTGAGTAAGTAAAAGGATCAATTTCTCCTATTCTAAGCTGTAGACCCTTTTCCTCTGCAATCTCAGCCCAGTCTTCCACTACCCCTTCAACCACCATTTTCAAATCAACAGTTTCTGATTTTAAAAACTGGGCATTGTTTACTTTAGAAATAAGAAGCAGGGCATTGACAGATTTCTTCATCTTCTGTAAGGTGTCCTGCATATCCATTAACTTTTCGCTTTGGTAAGAATTTAGATTTTCATCCCTGAAAATAGCCTCTAATTTGGATTGCAGTACAGAAATGGGTGTCTTCAGTTCGTGTGAAGCGTGAGAAATAAAAATTCGCTCTTGGTTAAATGACCGCTGAATTCGCTTCATCATCTCTGAAATCGCGTTATCTAGAAGTTCAAATTCTTTCGTAGTACTCTGAATGGATTTGTCATGAAACTCCTGTGGCTCATTAATCCGAGATATTTTGGATTGAATAATTTTATTGAACGGAGCCATAATCCGTTTGCTGATGGCTGAGTCCAATAGAAATGAAAAGGCTAAAAATAAAAAAAGAATACCCATGGCAATTTGAAAAAATAGGGCTTCAATTTTTTCAATTGTATTTAGGCTTCTGCCAATTTCAAGAAGGTAGCGACTGCCAGCGATTTCTATCACATCGGCAACTACTCGGTAGCTAATTTCTTCTTCCTCAATAATCCTTTTCTCACTAGAAATCTCCTCAGCAATCTCAAAATCCGCAGGGACTGCCTGCAATAAAATGTATTCTTCTTTTAGAATATTATAGGAGCCAAATCCTTGTTCTGGATTTTCGTTAGAGATAAAATTTTCAATACCTGCTTTTTGAATAAGTTTAACCACCTCTTCCTTTTTTGCAAGCAATTCCTCATCTGTATTGTCAATGATGAGTTGGCTAAGCAGGTAGGGACTAAGCATCAAAAAAACTAGAAGGAAGATCCCTTTCCCCAACAGATTAAAAACAAGGAGCTTATGAAATAATTTCATGCAATAACTTTATAGCCAAGTCCTCGAACAGTTTCCAACCAATCTACTGGTCCGAAAGCCCCCAGTTTTTTTCGGATATTTTTAACGTGAACGTCTATATAATTGGACTGATAGTCGTCATCCAAATGATCTCCCCAGAGGTGCTCCGCCAATTGAAAGCGATTGAGCACACGATTTTTATTAATAAGCATAAACTGAAGTAAGATGTATTCCTTTTTGGTCAGCTTAATTTCTTGGCCTTCAAAAGAAATCAAAGGCTCATTCAAATGGATTTCAAAACCTGCCAACTGAATCATATCTTTTTTCCAACCACTTTTCCTTCTTAAAATCGCCTGCATCCTTGCTTTTAATTCCAATAAAGAAAAAGGTTTGGAAAGGTAATCATCGGCACCACTTTCAAATCCTAAAAGTTTATCCCCTACCTCAGTTCGTGCTGTAAGGATAATGACGGAAGCATTTTCTTGATACCTATTTACTTCCTTTAGAAGATCTAGTCCATCTCCATCTGGTAAACCCAGATCCAGTAAGACAAAATCATAGGAGTTGACAGCCAAGTTTTCAGATGCTGCTTTTTTGGTGCTTACCTCATCAAGCACATGATGCTCAGATTGGAGGAAATCATGGATTTCCTTGGCAAGAGAACGCTCGTCTTCAACTAGTAAAATTCTCATTTTGATCTTTTTAGGGAAAGCGTATAACTAGCTTTAACAGCCAACTGAAAGCGGGCCGAAGAAGTGTCGTAATCCGGAACTTGGGTAGGAATTACCCACCTTGGTTCCACCTGGAATTCTACTTTAGTAAAGCTCAGTGTGATGGGGAGGGCCATTTCCAAGCCTTGGGAGATAAAGCGCTGCGTCTCTAAGTATTGAGTTCTCGTAAATTCATAGCCTCCAATTCGGTAATAATTACTGGTTCCAAGAAATAATGAAAATCGGGGTTCAAACGATAAAATCCCTCCACCTGTAATGGGCTGATCCAATTCGAAATATCTGGAGTGGCGGCTAGTTATAAAAAAGTCTCCTGGCGAATTTACCAAATACATTGCTTGAGTAGTTGAATAAAATATTCCCCAATCTAGCCCAATTGTTGCCTGGGCCATGCCCAGATTATCCTGACCCGTAGAATTAAGGTTGCTAGCACCAAAGAAATGGTGATACGAAAAGTCTACATCCAACTTGGGGCTTAAGGGTTTAAAAAATCCAGCACCTACTCCTTTCTGCCAGGAAAGGTCCGTCGTTAAAAACTTACTCAACGAAGCAGCTAAATAGGCTCCTGATCCATGCCAAAAAAGCAGGTCGGTCGAGAAAATTGGGATTTTTTGACCAAAATCTCTGGACATAAAACTGGCTTTGTTTTGAAATCCAGTACTCGCAATCAAGTAATTGCCTGACTCATTAGCCACTGAGTCTTCCTTAGATTCCAATTCCTGAGCGGAACTAAGGTTTGGATAGAGCAGATGAAGCAGAAAAAGAAGGACCAAACCTTTTTTCATTTTCTAAAGAGGTCGGAAAGGAGGTTGTCGCCAGAATTCAACATGATTGATCAACCTCCTCCAGGACGTTGCTTGGGCCCAGAAGGCCTGTTGCCGTTACCGGGTAACTTGATAGGTTGGCCTGCTGGAGCCGATGAAGGCCGGGTGATAGGGCCTCCAGGTCTGTTTTTTGGAACCCTTCCATCAGGCCGATTGGAAAGTGAAGCTCCATTTCCTTTAGCCGGTTTAGCTGCTCCATTTCCCTCTATTTTAGGACCTACTGCTCCAGGCATCGAACTCCTTCTTGAAGCACTTGAAATCCCTAACTTCTTCCCGCCTCCATTGGCATTGGAAGATATAGGTCTGTTTACTGGCTCTGTTTGCGCCAATGCAATCCCAGAAAAAGAGAGAAAAGCGAGCAGGAATAGGATCTTAGTCATGAGGTAAATGGATTTTTACATTCGCAACTTCAACAGGAAAGATGAAGAAAAGATGAAGAAATAAGGCCATTAAAAAAATGGCATTATTTCATTAATTTACTCTGCCAAGGCAGCCACACCTGGAAGTACTTTTCCTTCCATGTGCTCCAGTAAGGCTCCACCACCAGTGGACACATAGGATACCTGATCGGTGTAGCCAAATTTATTGACCGCAGCAGCGGAATCTCCTCCACCAATAAGCGAGAAGGCTCCATTGCGCGTGGCTTCCGCTACATATTCAGCGATTGCTTTGGTGCCTTTATCAAAAGATTCCATCTCAAATACGCCCATAGGACCGTTCCAAAGGATGGTTTTGGATTCCAAAATTACTTTTCCAAACAGCTCTCTGGTCTTTGGCCCAATGTCCAAACCCATCCAATTGTCTGGAATCTCTCCCTTATTGACTAATCCCTGATTGGCCGTATTCGAAAAATCATCTGCAATGACGGTATCCACAGGTAGAATCAAGTTCACTCCTTTTGCCTTCGCTTTTTCCATCAACTCCAACACGAAATCAAGCTTGTCTGCCTCCAAAAGCGAAGTGCCAATAGATCCTCCCTGCGCCTTCGCAAAGGTGTAGGACATACCTCCTCCAATAATTAGGTTATCTACCTTCTCGAGAAGACGCTCAATAATTAAGATTTTATCCGCAATTTTTGCTCCACCCATGATCGCAGTATAAGGGCGCTCGGGATTGCCTAGCACCTTATCAGCGTTGGTCAACTCAGATTCCATCAGGTAACCAGCTACTTTTTGAGAGAAATTTGCAGCAATCACAGCAGTGGAAGCATGTGCACGATGTGCAGTACCAAAAGCATCGTTGACGTACACATCTCCAAGTTGAGCAAGCTTGGCAGCAAAGGCTTCATCTCCTTTTTCTTCTTCCTTGTAAAACCGGAGATTTTCCAACAACAACACCTCACCTGCAGCCAGTTGCGCAGCCTTTTGGATGGCTTCCTCCCCTATGCAATCACTTGCAAAGCTGATTTTTTGTCCAAGAGCAGCCTCAACCGCTGACACAATGTGCTTGAGAGAATACTTATCTTCTGGTCCTCCTTTGGGACGTCCTAGGTGAGACATCAAGATGGCAGAACCTCCATCTTTAAGAATTTTTTTGATCGTAGGAACAGCCGCCTGAATTCGGGTATCGTCAGATACATGCAACTGTTCGTCTAGAGGAACATTGAAATCAACACGAATCAGAGCTTTTTTACCTGCAAAATTGAGGCTATCTACATTTTTTACATTCAAGGACATGGGATAAGGTTGAATAGGTTAGAACTACTAATACATTTAATATCGAGACGAATTTAACTCAAATCCAGCCAATACGAAATAGGTCGATTAGAAAAAACTAAGGCTAGTGAATTGGCTGAACTGCGGCTCGCTTGAGGCGATCATTGATGGCGCGACCCAATCCGATTTCTGGAACAAACTCCGCTACAATCAGCTCAGCATCACTTTCATCCAGGAGTCGCATGGCCATAAAAAGACGCTGCGCTGCTTCTTTCAGATCCTGACTAGCACTGAGGATCACTTGGCGATCTGCAGAAAGGGATGGGAATTGGGTAGAAAAACTCAGCACTCCAACTTTTTTTCCTTGCTGGACCAACTGCGGAACGAGTTCTGCCAAATCACCCAAGACAAAAGGTTTTCGTGGCGAATAATGACTTGCCAGTTGGCCTGGTGCACTAGGATTACTCGAGCTATGTGCCTGAACTATCACGGGTCCTACGAGGGATTCAATTTCAGAAATATCAAGCCCTCCAAGGCGATAGATCACAACTTGCTCTTCTTCCATTCCTACAATGGTGCTTTCCAAACCTACAGCACAAGCACCGCCGTCTAAAATGTAGGGGATTTGTGTTCCCAACTGTGCGGCCACATGCCCTGCCTGTGTAGGGCTGATGTAACCAAAAGGATTGGCACTGGGCGCTGCAAGTGGAAAGTCAAGCTGCGCCAGAAGCGCCAAGGTCAGCGGGTGATTGGGCACACGAACTGCCACACGATCCAAACCAGAAGTAACCAGATCGGGAACACTGGCTTTCCGAGGCAATAAAACAGTCAGCGGACCTGGCCAAAAGGCTTCGGCTAAACGCTTGAGTTTTTCTGGGAATGCAGTGACAAAAGGATTTACTTGCTCCAAGGAAGCCACATGTAGAATCAATGGATCAAAGCTGGGTCGGTTTTTCGTTTCAAAAATGGAACTCACTGCCTTCACATCGAGCGCATTCCCTGCTAGCCCGTAAACCGTTTCGGTTGGGATAGCAACCAGCTGCCCCTGTTTGAGGTACGTGGATGCTTTAGAAATATCGGTACCTACCTCCACCATTACTTTGCTTCACAAAAGTCCTTGATCCAAGTTTCTGCTTCTTTGTAACCCAAGGAAAGGGCCATTTTTAAATCTGCGCAGCCTTCATTTTTTTGGCCCAAAGCACTCATTCGGGTAACGCCAAGTAGGTAATAGGCTTCCCCATTTTTGGGATCCAAGTTGACGGTATTGGTGAGTGATTCCATCCCATGGATGGGGTCATTCATTCCTAAATTGGCCTTGGCCAAACGGAAATGTGCTTCTGCATGGTTGGGCTCCTTCTGAACTACTGCTTGAAAATCAAGTAGGGCATCCTCATACGCTTCCATGGTCAGCAAAGTCGTTCCTCGATTAAAGAGAATATCTAGTTGGCTGGGGTCAAGCGCAGCTGCTAGGTTAAAATCTGCCAATGCAGCCTTGTAGTTGTTGAGTTCCATGTTTGCATTCCCTCGGTTAAACCAAGGCTTGTAATTGCTCGAATCTGCAAGAATCGCCTGATCAAATAAGGGGATTGCTTCTTTAATTTTTCCTTGCTGAAAAAGTGCAACACCTTTGGCATTTAAGGCGGTGATTTGGGTTGGATTTTTCTCCAAAACCTGATCAAACTGGGCAACAGCGTCCGCCCAATTTTGAGAATCCATTTTTTCCAAACCCACTTTCATCAACTCCTCTTCACTAGGAGCGCAGGCAGAAAAACTGAATAAAAGCAGGCAAAAGATCCAAAGATGTTTCAAAGGAGTATGTTTTAAATAAAATTACAGAATAGAAATTAGGTAGAGGCTAGTTTTAGTCGGTAGGCATCTGGGATGGAAACTGGCTTCATGCTGTTTTTATCTACCGATACCAGCACGCTTTTGCAGGTTGCAAAAACATGTTCCTTGCCAGCAGCATCTCTCCCCAAAAGTACTTGTTCCAAATCAAAAGAAGAATTGCCAAGGCGTGAGCACTTTACCAAAGCCTCCACTTGATCCTGCAAATGAATGGGTCGAATGTAGTCAATCTCAATTCTACCGACTACTGTACCCACATCCAGGACATCCCAACCTGCTTGTAGGTAGAGAAATACGGCTCTTGCATGTTCGAAATAACTGAAATAAACCCCATTGTTGACATGGAGGTACCCATCTATATCGGAAAAACGAAGTTGAATGGGCGTGGAAAAGGAAAAATCAGCGCGAAGCTGAGGAATATCAAAATTACGCATCAATGTAAGATTTCTGAGGTACTTGTTTTTTCAAGCATCCGCAAAATGGAAGGATTGTAGCCAATCAAATCAATGACCGCATCAAAGGTAACCCATGCCAAGGAAATGCTCTCATCACTTCGCACCAAGGGTTCATGAAGGTCTGCTTCAATCAGGTAGCGAACATCGTAATGAAAATGTTCTGCCACATGAGGGCGCTCTGGAATGATGTGCTTGTCCAGATCAAAAATTGAAGTGTCTACAAATTGAAGGGAAGTCAATCCGCTTTCCTCTTTTGCCTCTTGAAGAGCCACTTCCAGGAGATTTTCATTTCCATCTGCATGACCACCTAGCTGCAGCCAACGACCCAGCTTGCGGTGAAGTGTGAGCAGGGTATGCGTTCTTTCCTTATTTACAATCCAGGCAGAGGCCGTAAAATGACCCGCAATCCGTTCTCTCGAATAGGCCAAAGGGTCATCAGTCAATGCAAGAAAATCAGACACAAACTGATTTTCCTCTTCATAAGGACTGCGGTAAGCTTCCAATTGGGCTTTAAGGGTAATTCTATCCATGTTAGGGTCTTTCAAATAACCGATCCATCAACTCATCAAAGGGTTTGGCATCGTAATACAATCTATCAGAATAAACCGAGGCCAGCAATTTGAAATAGCTAGGCTGCTGGTTGATTCGTATTTTTTCCAAGGAAATGTTGCCGTACAGTTGGCTGATTAATTCTCCTTCTTGGGGCAGTTGCAATGGGGGCTTGAAGTAAAATTTTTCAGTTTCTTTCACCTGCTCATTCACTTCCTCTAGCTTCCGATCCAAACTCACCTGTTCGTACCCCAAAGCTATAATCCGTCTACTTAATCCCAAGAAAAGTAAGGAAAAAGAATTCGTACCGACCTCCGCGCTGTAGCTTAGTGCAAAGCCATTCGCATAGGCCGAGCTAAACACATGTACTTCTGGGGTATCATTGATTTGAGCTCTTTTGTAGTGGTAGTTTCTATAAACCAACGCGAACAGCGCTTTAGACTCTTCTGATTTATTCCATTCTTCTAAATCATGCAGGTCTTTTTCTTTCAGTAAAAAATTCTCTTTTACAGAGAGGGGTGGATTTCCTTCACGATTGGGAAAGATTTTTTTCAACAAGTCATCAAAGAAATCAGCCATCTCCCTTTCGTTTATATTTTCCTGAGGCGCTCACCTCAACTATTCCTTCCTCCACCAATTGGCGAAGGCATTTGAGATGCCCCAAAGAAGCGGGCTTGTTGACTGCGTCAAAAAGCTCCTCCTCACTAAACGATTCACCAACTGCTAAAGTTTGCAGGACTAGCTCTTTAAACTTGTTTTCAAGGTCTAGCGGAAGGCTTGCTTTCTTTTGTTCCACACAATGATCGCATACCCCACAGTTCTCATCACTTAATTCTCCAAAATAGGCTTGAATAAATTGGGTACGGCAGATTCTAAATTGATGCGCATAAGCTACGAGTTGGGTAGCCTTATCGAGGGTCAACGCTCTCCTCAAAGTGATCCGCTTGAAATTAAGCGGAAGGGTGGCTGCATCGTAGCGTTCGGTCAAAAAGGTGAGTTGCGGTCGATCCTTTCGTGGTTCGTAGTCCAGCACCTCCATTTTGGCCAGCTCGAGTAGCGCTTTGATCAATACCGCCTCATCCATGCCTGCAGCTTTGGCTAGCCTTGCCTCTTGAATGGTGAAGTATTCTGAAAAGAGATTTCCTCCATGCGTCCGAAGCAGGATTTTGATCACCGGATCGAGCTTGGCATGCTGGATTTGAACCTCATAGAGCCGCTGGGGATTGACGAGAAAATGAGCGCGTGAAGGAGCAAAAAAACTTTCATTGAGTGCAATCAGCCCTTCTTCCTCCAGTACCTTAAGCGCATAAAAACTATCCACTACCGGCAGCTGGTAGGTAGATGCAAAATCAGAAATCTCAAAATCAAAGCTACGCAAAGACTGGGCTCCAATGGCCAATTGGAAATAGTTGGCTAGGCATTGGTACACACGCCGAAGAAATTCTACGGGTGGATACACCAAAGCCGCCCGGTCCAAAAGCTGCTCAAAGTCTTGGGCATTGGTCAGTAGTACTGCATAGGCCTTTTGACCATCTCTACCAGCTCGGCCTGCTTCTTGGTAATAACTTTCTAGGTTCTCGGGCAAATCGCTGTGCAGCACTACCCGCACATCAGGTTTATCTATCCCCATCCCGAAGGCATTGGTACTGACCATGATTCGCACCTGGTTTGTTTTCCAAGCTTCTTGCTTGGCAGAACGATCCAACCCCGTCATGCCTGCATGGTAGGCTGCTGCGGAAAAGCCCATTTGCTGGAGCTGCTTGGCCAGCTGTTGTGTCGCTTGGCGGGTACGAACATACCAAATGGCAGATCCAGAAATTCGCTTTAAGATTTCGAGCCCTTTTTCGAGTTTGTTCTCTACCAAGCGGACGCTATAACTCAGATTTTTACGAGCAAAACTTTGGTGAAAGGTGACAGGCTTCTTGAGCTGCAGCTTTTCTAAAATGTCTTTTTCAACCTCTGGTGTAGCCGAGGCGGTCAAAGCAAGTACATTCACCTTGGGATGGTAGGCTCGGATGGTAGCGATCTCGAGGTAGGCAGGCCGAAAATCATAACCCCACTGGGAGATGCAATGCGCCTCATCGACTGCAATCAGGTTGACGTTCATCTGCTTAAACCGCTCCACAAACAATTCAGATTTTAGCCGCTCAGGGGACAGGTATAAAAATTTGACTCCCCCACGGATGCAATTGTCCAAAAGGGTATCGATCTCCCGAGCACTCATTCCTGCATGGAGAGCTACGGCTTTTACCCCACGGGCTTTGAGGTAATCCACCTGATCTTTCATGAGGGCAATCAACGGAGATATGACGATACAGATGCCCTCTTTTGCCAATCCAGGCACCTGGTAGCAGAGGCTTTTCCCTCCACCCGTAGGCAGAATGGCAAGCGTATCTTCTCCCTGGTACACCGAATCGATGACCTGCTTTTGCACAGGACGAAATTCCTTCCATCCAAATACCTCCTTCAGGAGAATTAACAATCGGTCGTTTGCTTCAGTCATGAACCTTTGAAATTACAAAAAAACCCTGTTTCCCCGTGGACGAGAAGCCATAAAAAGAAAGTCCAAAA
>CAMDLI010000043.1 GCA_945901615.1 Spirosoma fluviale | reverse complement strand
CTTCCTAGGGGATTTTTACATTTATAGCTCGTAGAATTAATCAGTTTCTAGTTATAAAAAACAAGCCTTGAGGTTCAAGAAAGTCGGCTGTCAACCGTGGACTGTTAGCAGTGGACCAGCTCTTATAAGGCTGTCTCCAAATCAAACTCTTCCAAGTAATCTGCCACTTTTCGAACAAACATGCCTCCAAGCGATCCATCTACCACCCGATGGTCGTAGGTGTGGGATAGGAACATTTTATGACGGATAGCGATGACATCTCCTGTCGGCGTCTCGACTACTGCAGGTTTTTTGACGATGGCGCCGATAGCCAAGATAGCTACCTGAGGCTGTGCGATGATCGGAGTACCCATGATATTCCCGAAGGAACCCACATTGGAAACAGTATACGTTCCTCCAGTGACATCGTCAGCAGTCAATTTGTTGATGCGGGCGCGGTTGGCTAGGTCATTTACCTTTTTGGAAATACCGACAATGTTGAGTTGGTCGGCATTTTTAATCACCGGTACAATCAAATTGCCCGATGGCAAAGCCACAGCCATGCCGATGTTGATGTCCTTTTTCTTTAAAATATGATCTCCCTCGACGGAGATGTTGATCATCGGGAAATCGCGAATGGCCTTGGCTACGGCATCGATAAAGAAGGGGGTAAAGGTGATGCCTTCCCCGTACTTCGCCTTGTAGGCCTCTTTATTCCGCTCTCTCCAAAGCACAATATTGGTCATGTCTGCCTCCACAAAGGAAGTGACATGGGCTGAAATACGCTTGGACTCCACCATGCGGCTGGCAATCATTTTGCGCATTCGGTCCATCTCAATAAGTTCGTCGCCACCGCTAATGCTTGCAGGTGCTTTGGGCTGGGAAATGGACGGAGGAGTTTTGGTGACTCCTGTGTTTTTGGAATGGCCATTGCTTCGAGCGGCAAGGTAATCCAACATGTCTTGTTTGGTCACGCGACCTTCTGCACCCGATCCTGGGATGCGTGAAAGTTCGTCCGTAGAAATCCCTTCTTCTTTGGCAATGCTTTTGACTAGGGGAGAGTAGAATCTCCCATCGGAATGGCTTGGCGCTTCGGGTTCAGCTGCTGTGATTAAGCTTGCTGTAAGTGCGGGTGCGGCTTGCACGAGCACTTCTTTGGCTGTAGCAGGGGCTGCAGGAGTATCGTTGGATGCCTCTGCATTGATTTCGATGATGGCAATGGCAGTTCCTACCGCCACTACATCGCCCTCTTTGGCTAAAATCTTCTTCAAAATACCCCCATGCGTAGCAGGAACCTCGGTATCTACCTTGTCGGTGGCTACTTCCAACACAGACTCATCTGCTTCAATGGAATCTCCTTCCTTCTTGAGCCAAGTAAGGATGGTGCCTTCAATGATACTTTCGCCCATCTTGGGCATGAGCATTTCTACACTTGCCATGTCGATCTTTGTAATTTAATTGGGTTTATTTTCAAGTTTTAAAATTAAATTTTATTGAACTGCTTCCCAAATCCTTCTTGTAAAATTTTATTTGTGCGTTGGGAGAAAGCAGGTTCTAAATAAATTCAGTACCGCTACTCCTGTCAATTGAATGTTGAGCATTCGGTCTTGAGTCAACTGTAACTTTCTTGTCTCCACTCCCTCAGGACCTGCAAAGGCAATCCAGACCGTCCCAACGGGTTTATCTGCAGTGCCTCCATCTGGTCCTGCGATACCGCTACTGGCCAGTCCGTAGTCAGCATTGAACAAAGCTCGCACTCCTTCCGCCATCTCTGCCACTGTGGCTTCACTCACTGCCCCATGGCTGCTTAGGGTCTCCGACTTCACTCCCAAGATACCTTCTTTGAAGGCATTGTGGTAGGGAACTACCGCCCCTTGGAAATAGGCAGAGCTGCCAGGCACGGTGGTGATGAGGTGGGAGACGTATCCTCCCGAGCAACTTTCAGCTAAAGCTATCGTTTTCCCTGCGTTCTTCAAAAGTTTACCGAGGGCTGTTTCCAAGGTTTCTTCGTCGTAGCCATAGACATACTTTTCGATCTGTGGCAGTAGGACTTGAATCTGTGCGGCAACTTCCTGCTGAAGCTGTTCTTTGTTCGTTCCAAATGCAGTAAGGCGCAGTTTGACATGTCCTAGGGAGGGCAAATAGGCCAATCGAATGTGTGCAGGAAGTGCGTTTTCCCAGTCTTTGATCAGGTCTGCCAACCAAGATTCTCCAATGCCTGCGGTTTTGATGAGCTTGTGGTAGATCACCGGAAGGTCAAACACCTGGGAAAGCTTGGGCAACACAAAGTCTATGACCAACTTTTTCATCTCGTGAGGAACACCTGGCATCGACATCCAATAGCATCCTTTCTGCTCAAACCACATCCCAGGCGCGGTACCTACCTCGTTGGGAACATAGGTGCAGCAGGTGGGGAGATGGCCTTGCAGGGTATTCAGTAATGTCATCTCGCGACCGCGTCGCGTAAAGTAGGCGGACACAGCTGCTACTGCTTCGGGAACTTCGACGATCTCACAGCCAAAGTATTCCGCAAGTAGGGGCTTGGTGAGGTCATCTTGGGTAGGGCCCAGGCCTCCTGTAATGAGAATCAGGTCAGCTCGCTTGGAAGCTTCTTCAAAAGCAGTGAGAATATCCGTCCGATTGTCCCCAACGGTGGTTTTCCGTACTACACTTACACCCACTGCATCCAGCTCCTGGCTGATCCAATGGGAATTGGTATCCATGATTTGCCCATAGAGGAGTTCGTCTCCGATGGCAATGATTTCTGCGTTTACTGCTTGCATCTGGGATTATCTAACTTTTGCTGATCGAAGAATTTTGGAAAATAAGCCGGGAAGGAAGCGTTTGAGGTATACGGCCAAGGTTTCCTTGCCGCCAATGTACACTTCTTCCTTTTTCTTGACTAAGGCTTTGAAAATGCCTTCTGCGCAGGCTTCCGGGGACATTCCTTGGTCTTGGGCCTGGTCCATTTCGCCCAAAGGACTCCCATCACCAGTTACGGCATTGATGGATACCTGCGTACGAATAAATCCTGGACAGATCAAGGTCACGGATATTCCGTCTTGGTGGTGCTCGGCCCGAAGGGTATCAAAAAATCCATGCAAGGCATGTTTAGCTCCTGCGTAGGAGGAGCGGTAGGGGGATCCAAACTTTCCAACCAGAGAAGTAACTACTCCAAATTGCCCTTGCTTTCTTTCCATAAAGTGCGGAAGCAGCGCCTTGGTCAAGGCGACGGTTCCAAAATAGTTGACCTCCATGAGCTTGCGATCCACCTCCAGTTGGGTATCCTTTATAAGGGACCGCTGGCTGATGCCTCCATTGTGAAGCAGCAAGTCCACCTTCCCAAAAAAGGAAAGGGCAGTGACGACCTTCTGATCAAAATCGCTGCTAGCTGCTAGATCTAGGGGTAAAATACGAATGTCTTCTGGGAAGGTGCAGCTAGCTTTGACGCGCTCGAGTTCCTGCTGGTTGCGGGAGGAAAGAATGATGGAATAGCCCTCCTTCGAGAATTTTTGGGCTGCGGCTTCTCCAATACCAGAGGAACCGCCTGTGATCCAAATGACGGGTTTAGCCATGATTTATCTTTTTTCGTAGGTCACAAAAGCGTACGGATATTCGTTGTTTTCGTCAGCAGCAAATTCTTCTCGCTCTTTTTCCTTCCAGATTTGAGGATCCAAAACAGGGAAAAATGTATCGCCTTCTGGACTAGCTTCTACTTCTGTGATTTCTAGCGTATCGCAGAGGGGAAGAGTTTCCTTGTAGATTTCCCCTCCTCCGATCACAAATACTTTGTCCAGCTGGTGCCTGGTGCAATAAATTATTGCGTCTTCTACTGAATGAAAGGCAAAATGGCCTTCTGGAGCCACAAAATCTGGGTTTCTGGTGATGATCAAGTGGGTACGATTGGGCAGGGGCCTACCCAAGGATTCAAAGGTCTTTCTACCCATCAAGAGGTGATGTCCCGTGGTGAGGTTTTTAAAGCGCTTCAAGTCTGCGGACAACTTCCAGACGAGCTGGTTGTCTTTTCCGATGACTTGGTTCGTTGCTTTTGCTACAAGAAGTATGATTTTCACGCGAATGGATTTGATGGGTAAGTTACCTGCTTTAGCAAAGTTCTCACTAGGGTAAACTCGAAAAACAACCAGGTAGTTTAATGGAATAAATTTAGGTTTATTTTATTGGTGGTTTAAACTAACTCAAGGAGCATTTGAACTGACTTTATCCTTTCCAACCCCGAAGGAATTCATCCACCTTCATTCGTTTTTTTCCTTCCAATTGGAGGTCATGGATCGTGAGGTGCCCCTCCCCACATTGAAAGCGCAGGAAGGTTTTGAAGTCACTCTCCCATTCCCCAGGGGCTTTTCCCGATAGGTTCTGATCATTTGGGAAGGAAGTAAAGAGTTTCCAGGTTTTGTCTTGCAGCACCGTCCATGCTCCTGGATAGGGAGAGAGGCCACGGATCAGGTTATGGATGGAAGTGGCTGAGGCTGTCCAGTCGATCTGTCCTGTTTCCTTAAAGATTTTTGGTGCGGTACGCAGGGCCTGACTTTCGTCTTGAGGCTGGGGCTGGATGGTTTGCGAGGCAATGGCATCTACCGTCTTCACTACCAGGTCGGCGCCTAAGGTCATCAATTTTTCATAAAGGCTTCCCAGGTTATCCTCTGGGAGGATGGCTACTTTCTCTTGAAAAAGGATATTTCCAGTATCGATTTCATGCTGCAAAAAGAAGGTGCTGACTCCAGTTTCTTTTTCCCCATGGATCAGTGCCCAGTTGATCGGGGCAGCTCCTCGGTAATTGGGCAGGAGGGAGGCGTGGAGGTTGAAGGTACCCATCGGGGGCATGTTCCAAACGGCTTCAGGAAGCATACGGAAGGCCACCACAATCTGCAGGTCTGCAGCAAGTGCCTTCAATTCCTGTTGGAAGGTCGCATCCTTGAGGTTGGTGGGTTGCAATACCGGAATGCCCAAGGTCTCTGCCACCTCTTTGACAGGGGAACCAACTAATTTCTGTCCTCGACCTTGGGGTTTGTCTGGGGCAGTAATGACGGCTACTACATTCCATCCCTCAGCCACTAGGTTTTCCAAAGCAGGCACCGCAAATTCTGGGGTGCCCATGTAAATGATGCGTAAGGAGCGGTTTATAGGAGGAAGATGCATGCGCAGCGCGTTGGGTTAATTCGGGAATTCTATTATGGGTAAAGTAGGTATTTTTTACGCAGCAGGGCATAGTCTGTTAATCCTTGCTGCCAGGTTTCACGAATCTCGGTCTCAGTTTTTCCCGCCAAGATTTGCTTCTTTAGTTCATCTGTACCCACAAGGGTGTTGAAGTAGGAATTGAAGAATTTTTCCTTCATCTCGGAGCGCTGGTAAGCTTCGAGGAGGTAGCTCAGCGTGAAGGGCTGATCGAGGGACTCATTTCTGAGGTCTCTGCCATAGCACAACTGGTCTTGATGCGGAGGGGTTTTGGACATCCCATCAATGGCTACTGGAGTAAAACTAAAGTCCCCAAACTTTGCATCTGGATAGCCATATACTTGGAAAGGAAAATAGGTACCTCGACCTAAGGAAACTACCGTACCTTCAAAAAGGCAGGTGCTGGGATAGAGACGGATTGAAAGTGCATTGGGCAAGTTTGGGGAGGGCTTTACTGGGAGTTCGTAGGCCATCGCATGGTTCCAATTAGCTACTGGAATGACGGTAAGATTGACCTTTGCACCACCTTTTAGCCATTTTTCTCCATTGACCATCTGGGCAAGTTCGCCAATACTTAGGCCATGTACGATCGGAATGGGATGCATGCCCACAAAGGATTCAAAGCCTTTTTTCAGCATGGGTCCATCTACATAGTTCCCGTTGGGATTGGGGCGATCGAGTAGAATCAGGGGCTTGCCCTGCTCCGCACAAGCTTCCATCACGTAGTGGAGGGTGCTGATGTAGGTAAAAAAGCGGACCCCCACATCTTGCAGGTCAAAGACAAGTACATCGAGGTCCTTCAGCTGCTCTGAACTAGGTTTCTTGTTGGCACCATACAAGGAGACGATGGGAAGGCCTGTTTTGGTATCTATAGAGTTGTTGACTTTCTCACCTGCATCGGCAGTGCCACGAAATCCATGTTCGGGCACGAACACTTTCACTACCTGAATTTTATTTTCCAACAGAAAATCGACCAGATGCTGCTGATTGGATTGCGGCAAGATGCTCGTTTGGTTCCCCACTATCCCTACTTTTTTCCCTTGAAGCAGGGGGAGGTAGAGCTGGGCCTGTTCTGCGCCCACCCGAATTCCCTGCGCAATTCCTATTGCGCTGCTTGCCAAACAGAGGCAAATGGTCAAAATGTAGAACAAGGGTAAATTTTTCGCTTGCTTCATGCTAATTTGCGGAGAGTTGCAAACAAATTTAACCCAGTCCGTTGAACCTTTCCTATTTCCTAGCTAAAAGAATCAGTTTTCAGCATGCCGGTGGCTTCTCTGGAATCATCCACCGCATTGCGGTGGCGAGCTTGGCTGTGGGCTTGGGTGTAGCCATACTATCCATCATGGTGCTGGGTGGATTTCAAAAAACGGTTTCCAGCCGGGTATATGGGTTTACCGGTCACTTTCAGGTGCAAAAGTTCCAAATGAGTACTGCATTTGAGGAACAACCCTTTTCGTTGAATGCTGAATTTTTTGAAAAGCGGGATCAATTTCCCTTCCTGACTAAAGTTCAATCCTATGCACACAAGGCAGCTCTGCTGAAAGGGTCTGCCGAAGTGGAGGGGATTCTCTTAAAGGGAGTTGGGAAAGATTTTGACAGCTTGGGCTTTGCGCAATACCTGGTGGAGGGAAAGATGATGCATCTTCCAGACTCAGGAGTGAGTAACGAAATCCTGCTCTCCAAGCTAGTGGCCAACAAGTTGCAAATCCGTGTGGGAGACAAGGTAACCCTGTACTTTGTGCAGCAACCGCCTCGTTTCCGTCGGGTAGAGGTAGTGGGTATTTTTGAAACCTATCTCGAGAATTTTGACGAGCAAATGGTGATTGGGGAGCTGCAGACTATTCGAAATTTGAATGGATGGACTAGCGATCAGGTAGGAGGCTTGGAGCTACATGTAGCCGATGCTTCCCAGCTTGACACTTATGCGCCCTTGTTGGAGGACGAACTGGATTACGACCTGCGATTGCTTGATAGCCGAAAGCGGTTCTTGGACATTTTTGATTGGCTGAAGTTGCTCGATACCAACGTGATCGTGTTTATTTCTTTGATTGGCTTTGTAGCCATTTTCAATATGGGAGCGATCTTATTTCTCCTGATTATGGAGCGGACCCAGATGATTGGCCTGCTCAAGGCGATGGGCGCTAAAAATTCTCAAATCCGATCTCTATTTTTCTGGAATGGCATCCATATCCTCGTTAAGGGGCTTTTGTATGGCAATGCCTTTGCGTTAGTGCTGGGAGGCTTGCAAGATTACTTCCACTTGATCCCGCTAGATCCCATCAGTTATTACATGGCCTATGTGCCCATCGATTGGAATTGGATGGCTTTTCTTTTGCTCAATTTGGGAGTCACGGTATTGACAGCCTTGGTATTATGGATCCCTGTTGGAGTGATCTCGCGGGTGGACCCGATCAAATCAATTCGATTTGACTAAGCGGTAGGGGGAAAAAATACTTTTCAGCTTCATCCAAATTACACCCAAAACCGCTTCTCTAAATATTTTTGGGCTCATCTTGGATTGTCCCCTGGTACGCTCGGTGAAAATGATGGGTACCTCTATCAATTTAAAACCAAGTTTCCAGGAGGTGAACTTCATCTCGATTTGGAAGGCGTAACCGATAAATTTGATGTCGTCTAGCGCAATTCCCTCCAGCACGCTGCGGTGGTAGCATTTAAAGCCGGCAGTTGCATCGTGAATGGGAAGGCCAGTGATCAAGTTCACATATTTGCTTGCAAAATAGGACATGAGCACCCGGCCCATGGGCCAGTTGACCACGTTGACTCCCGTGATGTACCTGGAGCCAATGGCTAAATCATAATCACGGCTTTTGATGGCCTCGTAGAGTCGGATAAGGTCCTTGGGATCGTGTGAAAAATCACAGTCCATCTCAAAAATAAAGTCATAGTTGGCGGCCAAAGCCCAGCGAAAGCCGGTGATGTAGGCGGTTCCCAAACCCTGCTTGCCGGCTCGCTCCATCAGGTGCAAACGGCCTTCATAGGTGCTTTGAAGGGATTTGACTATCGAGGCGGTACCATCTGGAGATCCATCGTCAATGACTAAGAGCTCAAAATTCCCTTCCAATTCCATCACGGTTCGCACCATGTCGCTGATGTTCTCTAGCTCATTGAAGGTGGGGACGATGACGAGTTTGCGGTGGCTCATACTAGGTTTAATATCCAAAAATAAGGTTTCAATTCGATTTTTGTAGAAAAGCCGCTGCGAAAAAAAGGAAATGCTAGTTTTGCACAAAAAAAAGTATGTCCCTACACGTCGCCATTGCCACCTATGTATCTACTGGAGCCTACGATACCAATACGGTAGATGAGGATGCCTTGCTTTCCAAATTGCTGGAAGAATTGGGTATTTCCTATGAGTTGTTGGCTTGGTCCGACCCCGATGTAGACTGGAGTCAATTCTCCCATGTCTTGATCAAGTCGACTTGGGACTATTTTGATTACTATCCTGAATTTTTGGATTGGCTTAGCCAGTTGGATGCCTTGGGCATTCCCGTGCTCAACCAAGTGGAAACAGTCCGTTGGAATTCCTCCAAAAACTATTTATTGGAGTTGAAAGCCAAAGGCTACCCTTGTGTGGCGGGACAAATCTTACCCAAAGGAACGGTAATTTCGCTGGAGGAGCTGCATGACACCATCCAGGCAGATACCTTGGTAATAAAGCCCTTGGTGAGTGGAGGGGCAAAAAATACCCTAAAAATTCAGCGAGGAGCAGGCAAAGAGGTAGAACAGAAAGTTGCCAGTTTGCTGCAAGAGGAAGGTTTTTTGGTGCAGCGGTACATTCCGGAAATTGTGGAGGTGGGGGAATATTCGTTGCTATTTTTCAATGAAGTTTTTTCTCATGCGGTACTCAAGTCTCCAGCTGTGGATGATTTTAGGGTACAGCATTACTATGGAGGAACAATTCAGGAGATCCTACCAAGTGAATCCATGCTTGCCGCAGCTCAGGCACTGGTAGCTACTTTTGCTAAAGATAGCCTCTATGCCCGAGTGGACGGGGTGGAAATTGATGGTGTGTTTCATTTGATGGAACTCGAGTTGATCGAGCCCTACCTCTTTTTGGGACTTTCCGAAAAGGCCATTCCCAATTACAAAGCCGCATTGAAAAAGCGGTTATTGGGGAATTAAAGGAGTTTTGATTTTTATAAATTCATAAAGGGCCTGCAAAGTTCCAAGGGAAATTTATGCCGGAGAAGTGCTTGCAATATGTTTCTTTTTTTGTTGCGCACCTCCGGAGCGCATCTGTAATCGTGATCTAATCTCTATTAACATATTGCCCCGCAATTCTGCGGGATAGACTTCCTCTGGAGCAAGGCTTCCAAATTAATTAAATATTGCTATTAGCATGTTGCCCCGTAATTCTGCGAGGCAGGGATCGCTGCAATCGATCTTTTGAATTAGAGGATTTAAACGCTTTATTTTTTGAAAATAACGTATTTAATCATGCCCTAGAAGGGCATAATGTCAATAGAAAACAACAAATCATTGTCAGGCGCGCTCCGGAGGTGCGCTATAATTTATTGAATCTAGAGGCGATAAATTAGGATTAAGCTCTCTGAAATCGCTTAAAAATTGGGTTTGAACGAATACTCAGTAAAGGTAATTAATAATAATTTTTCAATCCTGTTTCCAAAACTCATCCAATTTTTAATTTTTTCCGTAAACACACAATCAATATATTTTTTCAAAAAAATAATTTTTTCAATATGGCAGATACATTTTCTCAAATCTATATCCATCTCGTATTCTCAGTTAAAGGGAGGCAAAACGTAATCCATAAAACTTGGAGAGAGGAACTTTTTAAATATGTTTCAGGAATAATTAATGGCAGGAACCAGAAGCTGTTTGCAATTGGAGGTATGCCTGATCATATTCACATCTTAATTAGTTTAAGGCCCAATTATATGGTTTCAGAGTTAGTAAATTCAGTAAAAACCAATTCCTCCAAATGGATTAATTCAAGGGGATTTGTTAAAGGAAAATTTTATTGGCAAGAAGGATATGGTGCTTTTTCATATGGCCAATCACAGTTGGATCATGTGATTCAATACATCAATAATCAGGAGCAGCATCATCAAAGAAAATCCTTCAAAGAGGAATACATTGAATTGTTACAGCGATTTAATGTAAAGTTTGAGGAAAAGTATCTTTTTGATTGGGTTGAATAATTCTAGCAATCGATAAATATGTTGTTTTGAAATCGTTAATTCAATTTTGGCTTTGAACCGATGCTCCGGAGGAGCGTTATGTTAATAGAAAGCATTAAACACGTGCTCTCAGAGCTCCGGTGGAGCGACATGTTTCTCATTTAATTTCGCTCCTCTGGAGCTCTGGGTCATTTTTTATAACCTTTACTATTAACATGTTGCTCCTCCGGAGCAATCTCAAGTTTGGCTAATTTCTGGCATGAAACATTTTGCTCCTTTGGAGCAATGACTCCAAGTTCAATCATTTGGGTTCAACCCAAATTTTACCGTTAGCCACGATAGGACCAATCTCCTAGTGGGACAAAAATTTGGGTTACAACTTTTTGAAATCGTTAATTCAAATTTGGTTTTGAAACCATGCTCCGGAGGAGTATTATCTTAATAGAAATCCAAAAATATATTCTCTCAGAGCTCCAGAGGAGCGAAATATTTTTAATGCTATTTCGCTCCTTTGGCTTGTATTTAACTACGTCTGATTGAACTTAATTCAAAGCACCCCTTTCGTACTGGGCAACTGATTTAAGTTTCTTTGATCTCGCTGCACGGCCATCTTGATGGCTCGGGCTAGGCCTTTGAAGGCGGCTTCGATTTTGTGATGCTCGTTGTCTCCCGTGATGCTAATGTTCAAGTTGCATTTGGCAGTATCTGAAAAAGACTTGAAGAAGTGGAAAAACAGTTCCGTGGGCATATCGCCGACTTTTTCTCGGGAGAACTTGGCGTCCCACACCAACCAAGGTCTACCTCCAAAGTCGATCGCCACCTGAGCCAGTGCATCATCCATGGGAAGCAAAAATCCATAGCGGTAGATTCCCTTTTTGTCTCCAAGCGCCTTCGCATAGGCTTCGCCCAAGGCAAGTGCCGTATCTTCGATGGTGTGGTGCTCGTCGATGTGAAGGTCGCCCTTCACTTGGATCGATAAGTCCGTACTTCCATGTTTGCCAAGTTGTTCGAGCATGTGGTCAAAGAAATGAAGCCCTGTGGAGATGGAACAGGCTCCCGAACCATCCAAATTCAATTCGATCGAAATGTCCGTTTCTGAGGTCTTCCGGTGTACTGTAGCTTTTCGTGGAGGAAGTTTGAGGAAGGTATAGATAGCATCCCAATCTTGGGTGGACAAAACTGCATCCCCTTGATGTTCGCCGTAGAAAATAGCCTTTGCCCCTAAATTTTGAGCAAGTTGGATATCGGTGATACGATCTCCGATGACAAATGAATTGGCAAGGTCGTAATCTTCTGAAAAATAGGCTGTGAGCATGCCTGTTCGCGGCTTACGGGTAGGCGCTTGCTCATGCTCAAAACTGCGATCGATGTGAATCGCGGCAAAGTGGATATTTTCCTGCTCCAGCGTCTTCAGCATCTTGTTTTGAGCTGGCCAAAAGTCCTTTTCTGGAAAAGAATCGGTTCCCAATCCATCCTGGTTGGTTACCAGCACCAATTCGTAGTCACATTCCTCAGCGATTTTGCGGAGGTTGGATATGGCCTTGGGGATAAACTCCAGTTTCTCTAAGCTATCGACTTGGAAATCTGTGGGAGGCTCCTTGATGAGGGTGCCATCTCTGTCGATGAATAACACTTTCTTTTTCATGGGAATGGAAGGTAGTGGTTCTCTAAATTTAATTTTTGGATACAGGTCAAGCGCGGCTTACTTTTTCCAGAGCTTGGAGTAGCGAATGGCTTTCTTCACGTGTGCCTACCGTAATTCGAAGGCAACCTTCGCAATGTAGGACGGTGGAACGGTTGCGCACAATCACTTTTTCTTGGATCAAACCTTCGTAGAAGCGATTGGCATTTGGGACTTGAATGAGTAGAAAATTGGCGTCTGAGGGATGGATGTGTAGGATGTAGGGCAACTTTTCCAGCTCTTGACGTAAGTAGGTACGTTCTTCTAGAATCTTTTCGATGAGCTCCTTTACCTTTAACTTATTTTTCAGACCTGCCAGCACGGTGTCTTGTGTCAAGCCTGAAATGTTGTAAGGAGGTTTGATTTGATTGAGGATTGCGATCAGTTCTGGACTAGCAAAGGCCATTCCCAGCCGAAGAGAGGCCAATCCCCAGGCTTTGGAGAAGGTTTGCATGACCAGCAAGTTGGGGTACTGCTCCAGCACCTGAATCAAGCTTGGCTCCGAGCTAAAATCGATGTAGGCTTCGTCTACGACCACAATCCCTGGAAAGTGATCCAGGAGAAAATAGATGTCTTCCCGCTTCACCTTATTTCCGGATGGATTGTTAGGGGAGCAGATAAACAGAATTTTGGACTGGGCATCCGCTGCGGCGAGGATCTTTTCGGGCTGCAGCTGGAAGTCAGGAGTAAGGGCCACGTTTCGTATTTCTACCTGATTGATGGAGGCACTCACCCCGTACATGCCGTAGGTGGGAGGAAGTAGGATTACATTGTCCTTGCCTGGGTTGCAAAAGGCACGAAAGAGCAGGTCAATAGCCTCGTCTGATCCATTGCCAAGGAAGATCTGGGCCGGCTCACATCCTTTGATCTTGCCAATTTCCAATTTCAAGGCAGATTGGTAGGGATCTGGGTAGCGGTTGTGGTCTGCCTCGGTGATGGACCCAAAAGGGTTTTCGTTCGCATCCAAAAACACTCCTTCCGAACCGCTGTATTCGTCCCGTGCAGAGGTGTAGGGCTTGAGCTTGAGGAGGTGAGGACGGAGGAGGGAAGCTAGGTCAACCTTCATTTTTTATTCGTTTTGAGGTAGTTGAGGCGTAGGGTGACGGCATTCTTGTGGGCGTCCAACTGCTCGTTGGCGGCCATGATTTCTACTGCAGGGCCAAGGGCTTGGAGTCCTTTGGGAGTAATCTTTTGGTAGGTGATCTTTTTCACAAAGCTGTCCAGCGATACACCACTGTAATTGCGTGCATAGCCAGAGGTGGGTAGGGTATGGTTGGTACCGGAGGCATAGTCTCCTGCTGCTTCTGGGCTGAAGTTTCCGATAAAGACTGAACCAGCATTGTAAATTTTATTCAGAATGGCCTCTTCATTGGCTAAAGCGAGGATCAGGTGCTCTGGAGCATAGGCATTGATCAGTGCGATTGCGGTGTCTGTATCTTCTAGGATTACTGCACAGGAGCTTTTAAGCGCTTTAGCAGCGATGTCCTTACGGGAAAGGCTTTTCAGTTGTAGGCTGATCTCTGCTACCACTTTTTTGGCGAAATCCTCAGAGGGACTTACGAGTACCACCTGTGAATCCACCCCATGCTCGGCTTGGGAGAGGAGGTCAGCGGCGACAAAGGCAGGGATTGCTGTCTCGTCTGCATAAACCAACACTTCGGAAGGGCCTGCAGGCATGTCTATGGCCACTCCGTATTTGGTAGCCATTTGCTTGGCAGCGGTTACGTACTGGTTGCCAGGACCAAATATCTTATCTACCTGAGGGACTGATTCGGTGCCAAAGGTGAGGGCAGCGATCGCTTGTGCACCTCCTACTTTGACAATTTTAGAAATGCCTACGAGTTGTGCGGTGTAGAGAATGGCCGGATGAATGTTACCTTCTCGGTTGGGAGGGGTACAAAGCACCACTTCGGAGCAGCCTGCAAGGGCAGCGGGGACGCCAAGCATCAGTACCGTACTAAAAAGGGGCGCTGTGCCTCCAGGGATGTACAATCCTACTCTTTGGATGGGAACACTCTTTCTGCTGCAGGTCACTCCGGGCATCACTTCCACCACCAGTTCAGGCGTGGCTTGAGCTGCATGGAATTTTTCAATATTGGATTTGGCTAGTGCAATCGCCTCGATGAGTTCAGGACTGAGTTGGGCCGCTGCTGCCTGAATCTCTTCTTGACTAGCGAGCAAGGAATCCAGCTTTACATGGTCGAATTCTTTGGCAAACTTGCGTAAGGCCTTGTCTCCGTTTCGAGCTACTTTTTCAAAGATTGGCTTGACTATTTCCTTGATTTTAGCGGATTCCATGGCAGGGCGCGCCAGGTGCTTTTGCCACTTTTCAGGACTGGGGTTGAGGAGGATTTTCATCGGTTGAGGTCTAGAATATTTCAAATAACCATCTTCTCTATAGGAACTACGAGGATTCCTTCTGCTCCGGCAGCGCGGAGTTCGTCCATATTCTCCCAAAATTGATCTTCACTGAGTACGGAGTGTACGGATGACCAACCTTCTTCCGCTAGGGGTAGAATGGTAGGACTGCGCATACCTGGAATTAGAGAGATAATCTTGGGTAGCGCGCTATTGGGCACGTTCATGAGCACGTATTTGTTGCTTTTGCCCGTTTGCACGGCATTGATGCGAAAGAGTAGCTTGTCGACAATGCTTTTTTTCCAGTCGCTCAACTGGGGGTTTCCAATCAGGACGGCTTCGGAGGTGAATACTTCCTCTACCTCTTTGAGGCCATTCATCATCAGGGTAGAACCCGAGCTGACGATATCGCAAATTCCTTCCGCAAGGCCAATGCTGGGGGCGATTTCTACCGAGCCGCTGATTTCGTGGATTTCGGCGTTGATATGGTTCTTTTGTAGGTAGGTTTTCAGAACCTTCGGGTAGGAGGTGGCAATGCTTTTTCCCTCAAAGTAGTGGAGGCCCTCGTAGGGAATTCCCTTGGGAATGGCGAGGGAAAGTCGGCACTTGGAAAAGCCCAGCTTCTTGAGCACCAGCACCTCTTTGCCTTTTTCAGTTACCTCATTTTGACCTACAATCCCTAGATCTGCCACTCCATCAGCTACATAGCCAGGGATGTCGTCGTCACGGAGAAATAGAAATTCAACGGGAAAATTGGTGGAGCTGGACTTTAGCTTTCCCGTGCCGTTGTAAAATTTGATGCCACATTCCTTGATTAGGCTAAGTGAGTCATCGGATAATCTACCGCTTTTTTGAACGGCAATGCGAACAATCTGTTCCATATGGAAATTTGAATGTCTTCGAAATTAATTGATTGAAGGGTGGGTGAAGGGCCGAATCCCTATCATCAGCCTCACCGGGGTGGGTGTAGTATCTTTCCTCTCAAGAGGAATGATGGAAATGATGCAGCAGGTGGTGCACCTGTGCTGGCAGAGAAAAAGTAAGAATTGCTGCTGTTGATTTCATTTCGAGAGCAAATATAGGGTGGTATTGGGGAAATGCAAGTTGTTAGGAAAAAGTATCAAGTAGCTAGTATCAAGTATCAAGAAGGTTGTACCAAGAACCAAGTACGAAGTACAAAGTACCAAGTAGGGGATTCGAGTAATAGGAGTTTCTTCTTCGTTCAATATTGGACATATGTAGTATCAAGTCGCTAGTATCAAGTATCAAGTATTTTGAACAATACCGAATTTCTACTTTGTACCTGGTACTTGGTACTTTGTACATTACTATTTCCTACTTTGTACATTGTACTTGGTACTTTGTACAAATCCGTATTTCGTATAATACTCTATTTTTTAAACTCCATACTCACCGAATTGATACAATACCGGATGCCGCCCTTGTCCGAAGGTCCATCGGGGATGCGGTGACCTAGGTGACCTCCACAGGCAGCACAGAGGATCT
>CAMDLI010000042.1 GCA_945901615.1 Spirosoma fluviale | reverse complement strand
AGCTCTTCCATATTCTTCATGGAAGTAAGCGATAGCAAAGGGTGATTTTTTGACTTCAAATGCACCTTCACATAATCTTTATAGGCTTCAATGTGGGTAATGTCCTTTAGTACCACTTTCACCAATTGGTACTCTACCTTCAGGAAAATATAGTCAGCCGGAGCGCTTGGGGTACTGGGTAAGCTGGGCGAAATGGACTGCCCAATTCTCCCAAAATACTGATAAGCTTTGGTGGCAGCGGTCAAAAAATCTTCGTAGCTGTACGGTTTGAGGAGGTAGTCCAAAGCATCTACTTTATAGCCTTCCAAGGCAAATTGGTGGTAAGCCGTGCAAAAAATCACGCGGGTATTGCCCGAATTTTTCTTGCCATCCAGCACTCGAGCCAGCTCCATGCCCGAAAGATCAGGCATCTGAATATCCATAAATACCAAGTTGACCTCCTCTAGATTGAGGAATCCCAAGGCTTCGATGGCATTGGAAAAGGAGCCTTTTAGCTCTAAAAAGGTAGTTTGCCGAATAAATTTGGTGAGCAAGTCAAGCGCCAAAGGCTCGTCATCGATGGCTATGCAAGAGATCTTCATGCCAAATTGATGGTCAGCTGTACCCCATATTGTCCTGTAGCTTCATCTATACCCAATTTAAGTCGATGTTTATCGGGATAAAGCAAGGCCAAGCGCCTCTGGGTATTGACAAGCCCAATTCCATTTTCCTGGGCTTCAGGACTTTCTGGAGGTACGGGGAAAATGGCATTTTTCGTCTCGAAAAACACGGTATCTCCCATCACCTCGAGGCTGATGGTGATTTCAGTTTCTTGCTGAGAGCTGATTCCGTGTTTGAAACAGTTTTCTAAAAAGGGTAGAAAAAGCATGGGCGCAATCACCAGATCCTCCTTGGGCTCGTCCAATTTCACCTGAAGCCTGACCTTTTGGGAGAGGCGCATTTTCATCAATTCGAGGTAGTCTTCGATAAATTTGACCTCTTTGCTGAGCAAGGTTTCATCCTTTTGATTCTCATACAGCACGTAGCGCATCATTCTAGAAAGCTTCAATAGTGCTTCCTGAGCCTTACTTACATCCAAGGTCGTCAAGGAATAGATGTTGTTCAGCGTATTGAAAAAGAAGTGAGGGTTGATCTGGGCCTTGAGGTAGGAGAGCTCGGTATTGATTCGTTGCCGCTCCAGCTCCCCTCGAAAAGCCTCATCTTTCTGCCATTTCTCCACGAGCGCAACAGAGGTGCTTAGGCCAATTGAAATCACATACAAGAGCATTTGAAATACATCTCCCGGAACCCAGCGTTTGCCTGTGTAGGGTTTATCTGGATTGAAAAGCTCGTGCATTTTGACGCCATACTGCGTAAACTGTTCGAAGTAGAATATCAATGCATAAAATAAGACGGCTCCTAGGAGGATGACCAATAGGTACAAGTAATTTCTTCCTTTGAGAAGAAACTTGGGGACGATGCCCCAGGCATTCAAATAAAAAATTAGTATCAAAAGCCCCACCAGGTAAATCTGTTTCCACCAGAACTGTACTGGCAGCTCAATCTCCCCCATCCTCCAAGATAAGGGTGAGAGGATCAGCAGGACCACACAAAGCATGATCCAGCCCAAGAGATGGACTAGAATGGAAAGCTTTCTTTTTCGGGTATTGGGTAGCATACGCTTACATTTACTTGCAGTGAAGCTAAGTCATTTTATTTTTTTCTCTGAATCAAATCTACCAAAACCTGATTCTTGCCCACCAACAGGCAAAATCAAGGTATCAAGCCCTGCTTTTGGGTACCTAAAACTTTAGTCTTTCATTTTGGGCAATTGGTCGACAGGAAGCTTGTGCTGGTCTATCGGATTTGAGTACCCCAAACAATCTCTACACCTTTGCGGTATATAGAGGGACTAAACCGTCTCTTTGAAAACTAAACCATGAAAAAAGTACAACTATTACTTACCTTTTTTCTCTTCCTGTCTGTTCAAATGGCTATTGGCCAGCAGACAGGAGCGGAAAAAGAGCCCATCCGTATTCTGGGTGTGGCCAAAGATCTTAAAACTGGAGGCCCAATTGGCTATGCCACTGCGGCCCTCTACAAAGCCGGAACGACCACCTCAATCGCAGGTGCCGTGGCAGATGGAAACGGCGTTTTTTACATCACTGGATTTGCAGTAGGCACCTACGAATTGCAGGTATCTTTTCTAGGCTACGAAACCATCAAGCGTACAGTCAATGTAAATTCGCTTGACTCAGACATCAATCTAGGGGAGATAGCCCTATCAGATGAAGGGGTAGCCCTCCAAGAAATCACCGTACAAGGACAGCGGGAACTCATCGAGGAGCGCGTCGATCGTACCATTTACAAAGCTGAGAACGACAAAACCACTGCAGGTGGAGATGCCACCGATGTACTTCGTCGTGTGCCCATGCTATCCGTAGACTTAGATGGCAATGTATCCATGAGAGGTAGCTCCAATATCCTGGTCCTGATTGACAACAGACCTTCTGCTATTGCCGCTTCCTCCATTGCAGATGCTTTGAGACAGATTCCTGCCGACGAAATTAAGGCGGTGGAAGTCATCACTTCTCCATCCGCAAGGTTTGATGCGGAAGGTACGTCTGGGGTAATCAACATCGTTACCAAGAAAAACAACCTGCAAGGAATGACGCTAAATGTCAATTCTGCAGCAGGATGGAGAGGATCCAACCTGGGTCTTCAGGGATCAGCACGTAAAGGCAAAATGGGCTTTTCCTTGGGTGGGTTTGGCCGCTCAGGATACAATATCTTGGGAAGCTTTGAAAACAAGCAGGTGACCAACCTTGCCAATGGAAATGTTTCCACAACCCAACAATCAGCGGATACCGAGCGCAGTGAGATTTTTGGTCGCTACAACTTTGGGGTTGATTACGAAATTGATGACAAAAACTTCATTACTGGAGCAGTCAATTTCGGGATACGAAACTCTGAAAACTGGCAGTACAATTTTCTAACACAAAATTCGCTGAATGACGTGTTGCGTGCCAAGCAAAATCGGGAAAGTAATTCGCTGGACAACTCCAATTCGGTGGATGTGAGCTTGAATTATACCAAGACCTTTGAGAAAAAAGGGAAGGAATTGAGTTTCCTTACCTTGTACTCCAATAACCTTCGAGACAATTCATTTACCAACACGCTTTTTGAAGAAAATGATCTGGAAACGATCTTTTCAAGACTGAAAAACGTGAACCCAAGCAAAAACGAAGAGTTTACAGCTCAGGTAGATTATGTAAATCCTCTGAATGAAAAGGGCTCTCAAATCATTGAATATGGTGCTAAAAATATTTTGAGAAGGGCATCTTCAGATTTCTCTTATTTCTTGGCCCAGGGCCCGACAGGTCCATTTGTAGCGCTACCCGATCCTACCTTGAGTAACGAGTTTAGCTACGATCAAAATGTAACTGCAGCCTACTTTTCGTACACCTTCCAATTACTCAAAAACTATACCTTGAAGCCAGGGCTAAGATACGAGTACACCACGATCAATGCGGATTTTAAAACGGACTTCAAAGCCGAGATTCCTTCTTATGGAACCCTGGTTCCCAGCATCAATGCAAGCAGAAAATTAAAGAATGGAAACATGCTTAAGTTGGCCTACAACCGCCGAATTCAGCGCCCTTCCCTACGTTTCCTTAATCCAAACATTGAAGCATCCAACCCTCAGCAGCAGTCTCAAGGTAACCCTGAGCTAGATCCAGAATTGACGGACAACTATGAGTTGGGCTACAGCACCTTTATCAAAGGAACCACCTTGAATTTTACAGGATTCTATAGAAATACCACTGGTTCGATCCAATCCATCCGCAATGTGCGGGAGGACGGCATCATATTTACCTCCTTCGAAAATATCGGTCGGGAGCAGGCGGTAGGAACCAACTTGTTCTTCAATGTGAACCTCAACAACAAGTTTTCTTTGAACGGCGGGATGGACTTGTACTACGCCATGCTTGATAACGGCTTGACAGATCCAAAGTTTGCTGCCCAAAATGAGGGATTTGTGGTGAGTGGACGTGCATTTGGTAATTATACCCTTCCCAAAGATTGGCAAATTCAGCTTTTCACCTTTGCACGTGGCAATCAGGTACAGTTGCAAGGTTCCTCGGGAGGCTTTGCTGCCTACGGATTGAATTTCAACAAGCAGTTTAAAGAAAAGAGAGGTTCCTTTGGGTTCGGGGCAGAAAATTTTCTATTCAAAGAGATTGTCATTCGCAACGAGATCGTGACGCCGAGCATTGTTCAGAACAGTACTTCTCGACTTCAAAATTTGAATTTTAAGATCAACTTCAACTACCGAATAGGCAAGATGAGTTTGAATCAGGCCCCTAAAAAGAGAAAATCCATCACCAACGACGACTTGAAAGATGGGGGTGAAGGACAAGGCGAACAAGGAGGGGCTCCAACGGTTCGAAACCGCTAATAAAGAATTAACGATACATAAAAATTTTACTAGATAGATACAGTATTAATCCCGGGTTTGATGAACCCGGTTTTTTTTATGATTAGGTTGAATTCAAAAGGCAATAAAAAACCCAGATCAATTCGATCTAGGTTTTTTGATTGAAATACAAAAGCACTTAGGCTTTATACAACACTTTTTGGATGGCTTCTACTGTGCGCTTCACATTGGGGATAGTCACATCAATGTAGGCTGGCGAATAGCTCAAAGGAATATCCATGGAGTTGACACGGATGACAGGAGCATCTAGGTAGTCAAAAGCATGGCGCTGGAAGTGGTAGGTAAGTTCGGAAGAGATGCCCGCAAGTGGATTGGCTTCTTCGACGATCACCACACGGTTGGTCTTTTTCAATGATTCCACGCAAGTGGCATAGTCGATCGGACGAACAGTTCGCAGGTCAATTACCTCGCAGGAAACACCTGATTTCTCCATTTCTTCGGCTGCTTCGAGAGCTACCTTCATCATTTTTCCAAAGGAAATCACGGTTACATCCGTGCCCTTGCGCTTGATGTCAGCCACGCCGATCGGAAGCAAGTATTCTCCGTCTGGGACCATGCCCTTGTCAGAATACATCACCTCAGACTCCATAAAGATCACTGGATCTGGATCACGGATAGCTGCTTTAAGTAAGCCTTTTGCATCGGAAGGATTGGAAGGAACGATTACTTTTAGTCCAGGAGTATTGGCAAACCAGTTTTCAAAATTGGAAGAGTGGGTTGCGCCCAACTGCCCTGCATTACCTGTAGGTCCACGAAATACGATCGGCACAGAATAAGCACCTCCCGACATGGCATACATTTTTGCGGCAGAGTTGATGATCTGATCGATAGCCACCAACGAAAAGTTGAAGGTCATGAATTCGATAATTGGCTTCAAGCCATTCATGGCTGCGCCGACCCCAAGGCCAGCAAATCCAAGTTCGGAGATTGGGGTATCGTACACGCGCTCAGGACCAAATTCATCCAGCATCCCTTGGGATACTTTGTAAGCACCGTTGTATTCGGCAACTTCTTCACCCATTAAAAAGACGTTTTTGTCTCGTCTCATTTCCTCGGACAGGGCCTCTCTCAAGGCTTCCCGAAATTGTAGTTCTCTCATTGCTTAGGGACAAATTTTTGGCACGTAAAAATAGAAAGGAATCGGGCATTTGCAAAGCCTAGACGTTTCTTTGTCAAAGAGGGCAATTAACCGAGATAAACGGTTTTTTGATTGACAAATTCTGGAATGTCATTCATATACAGCTCTCGGCAAAAGGCCTGATTTTTTAATCCCACCAATGGACTCTACTGTCCGAATCAAACTCATTTGACCACTTCTTTGCCTGCTTCTTTCCAGGCGGTAATGCCGCCTTCCAGCATGTACACGTGTTTGAATCCCATTTTTTGCATCGCATCGGCAGCTTTGCGGGTACGAGTTCCTGATCTGCAATACAAGAGGTAGGTTTTGTTTTTATTGAGGGTTTGAATCTCCTTGCTGAAGTCAGGACTTAGAAAATTAACGGTGCTAGATCCTAGCAAATGCCCTTCCGCTACCTCCTCTGGAGTTCGTACATCCAGGATCTTTGATTTTCTTTTGGCCGACATCTTTTCAAATTCTGCCAGTGAGAGCACCTGAATGGAGTCTTTTTGGATCGTTTGGGCCTCGATTTCAGCGTGAAATGCAAAAAAGGAGAGCAGAAAAATAAGTACGTATTTCATGTGAAGGTTTGGTTTTTGAGTAAACTACTGCCTATTTGAGGTGAAAATTTACTGACTTTCTTGTCAATATGCCGCTAAAGATTGGATTGATTTCGGATTCCCACAGTTACTTAGATCACAAAATCGGTGATTACCTACAGGCGGTGGATGAGATTTGGCATGCTGGAGACATTGGAGATGCGAGCATCCTCAACCTATTGCCTCCAAATAAGCCCTTTCGTGCTGTTTATGGAAACATTGACGATCAGGAAGTGCAGGAGCTCTATCCAGAGTGGCAAGTCTTTGAATTGGAAGGGGTGAAAGTAGCCATGATCCATATTGGTGGCACCCCTCCCCGCTATGCAAAAGGGGTAAAGGAGCGCCTTCGGATGCTGCAGCCCCAACTTTTTGTCTGTGGGCACTCCCATATTTGTAAGGTGGAGTACGATCGTGAGCTCAACTGCCTCTACATGAACCCAGGCGCGGTGGGTCAGCATGGTTTTCACCAGATGCGGACGCTGTTGCTATTTGATTTGGATGCTGGGAAAATCACCAACCTGCGGGTAGTTGAACTTGGAAAAAGAGGAGTCCTTAGCGATTAGGGTAAAAAAAAATAGCGACCAAAGCCGCTATTTTATATCTAAGAAAAAAGATTCAATTATTTCGCGAAAGAAGCTTTGATTGCTTCTACGTCCACATTTTTGATCACAGGCTTGGCGCTCAATTGCTTGATTTTGATCACTCGTCCAGTTTGACCCTGTCTTTTTCTTTTCAGTTTTCTTTTAAGCGTTGTAACACCCATGGTCGTATGTATTTTAATTTTTGAATTCGAAACGGATTGCAAAAGTAAATAAACTTATCTTTTCCGCCTACAAATCTTTCGATTTTATTCTTGCTTTCCTTCCTTTTGGGAATTTTGGGTAAATTTGGTTTCAATTTCAACAAACAACCATGCAAAAGCCGAGTCTTCCCAAGGGTACGCGCGATTTTGGGCCTATTCAAATGGCACGAAGAAACTATATCCTAGATGTAATCAAGGCTACTTTTCAACTCTTTGGGTACCAACAGATCGAGACGCCGGCAATGGAAAACCTGAGCACCCTCACCGGAAAATATGGAGATGAGGGAGATCAGCTTTTATTTAAAATTCTGAATAGTGGAGACTTTCTCAAGGATGTCGCGCCAGACGATCTATCCAAGGGATCCGCAGCAAACCTGAACAAGCTCTCCGAAAAAGGGCTTCGCTATGACCTAACAGTGCCTTTTGCGCGCTATGTGGCCATGAATCGCAATGAGCTATCTTTTCCATTTAAGCGATACCAAATTCAGCCTGTCTGGAGAGCGGATCGCCCGCAAAAAGGAAGGTACCGAGAGTTTTACCAGTGTGATGCCGATGTGGTAGGTACAGATAGCCTGCTCTGTGAAGCCGAAATCATTGGGATGATCCGTCAGGTGTTTGCCAAATTGGGATTGACTCAGTATTCCATAAAAATTAACAACCGTAAAATTCTGACCGGCATCGCCGAAGCCATTGGTGCGGATGGAAAAGAAGGGCCACTCTGTGTGGCGATTGACAAGCTAGATAAAATTGGTTGGGAGAAAGTGCAGGAAGAACTTCAGCAGCGGGGATTCGAAAATGCCTCCCTCGCCCGACTAGAGCCTCTCGTGAATCTGAAAGAAGGGGTAAGTGCCCGAATTGCGGTGCTCCGCGAATTTTTGAAGAATTCTCCGACTGGTATTCAAGGTTTACAGGAACTTGAAGAAGTCTTTGGGCTACTGGAGCGAATGGGAAGTAACCTTGAGCATGTCGATTTTGATCCCATGCTTGCCCGAGGATTGTCCTATTATACAGGTGCCATCTTTGAAGTGAAGGTACACGGAGTATCCATCGGTTCGGTAAGTGGAGGAGGTCGATACGACAACCTCACCGGCGTATTTGGTTTGCCAGGCGTGCCTGGTGTCGGATTTTCCTTTGGAGTAGACCGATTGTATGACGTATTGGAGGAGCTTGAGCTGTTTCCAACGGATCGCATAGAGGGAACGCAGCTATTGTTGGCTCATTTTGATCAAGCGGGTTTTGACTACGCCTTGAAATGTCTTCCCATCTTGCGGGAGGCAGGCATCCGCACAGAACTCTATCCGGAGGTATGCAAACTCAAAAAGCAGTTGGAGTATGCTTCCAAAAAAGAACTTCCGTACGTGGGCATCTGTGGAGATCAAGAAATTGCTACCCAGACCCTAGCGGTAAAGGCATTGGCCACGGGAACACAGGAGACTTTGACCTTGAACGAGTTGATTGGCAAGTTGCAGGCTGCAGTCTAGGGGCCAAAGTAAGGGACTGACAACATTACTGCCTGAGGGGAGTTAAAAAAGAAAAATAAACACAAAGCGCTATGTTTGATTTGATGGGCATGATGGGCAAGGTAAAAGAGGCCCAAGCCAAAATAAAGGAAGCACAGTCCAAATTGGTGCACCTGAGAGCCGAAGGGGAGTCAGGAGCAGGATTGGTGAAAGTCGTGGTGAGTGGTGAGCGAAAGGTGCTGACGATGGAACTCGATGAATCCTTGCTTACCCCGCAGGACCGGGAGATGCTCAGCGATTTGATCGTGGCGGCTACCAACAAAGCCATGGAATCGATAGATGAAAAAATCAAGCATGAAATGAAGGCTGCGACGGAGGGAATGATTCCTTCTATTCCGGGGATGGATTTAGGCAATTTGTTTGGATGAAACCCTGTGCCATCGTCCTACTCAATTACAATGGGGAAGGGGTTCTGCCCTCTTTTCTTCCTTCTGTCGTTGAGCACAGTCGCTATGAGCTGTGGATGATTGACAATGCGAGTACGGATGGATCACTGACTTACCTAAAAGAGAATTTTCCCGAGCTGCCGCTGATTTCCTTGGATCGTAATTACGGGTTTACTGGGGGCTATAATCGTGGTTTGGAGCAGCTGAGAGGGCAATACGAATACCTAATCCTGCTCAATACCGATGTAGAGGTGACCCCCGGATGGGACCAGAGTTTAGTAGATTTTTTAGCCAATCACCCGGATTATGCTGCGGTGCAACCTAAAATCCGTTCGTGGAAGGATCGAGCCTATTTTGATTATGCTGGGGCAGGAGGGGGATTTGTAGATGGCTTGGGTTACCCCTATTGCCGTGGTAGAATTTGGGATCATCTAGAGCAAGATGCTGGGCAATACGACGATACCATTCAAGTGGATTGGGCTTCAGGTGCCTGTTTGGCCCTGACTGCCGCTGATTTTTATGCACACCAAGGTTTTGACGCTAGCTTTTTTGCGCACATGGAGGAAATAGATTTGTGCTGGAGATTGCGCAAGTCTGGGCGAAAAATCGGATACCTCGGTTCGGCTGTAGTCTACCACCAGGGCGGAGCCACCTTGGACCGAGCGAGTGCTCAAAAGCTCTATTTGAATTGTAGAAACAGCTTGTCCATGCTGTCTAAAAATGTGGGCGTACTTCGCTTTGCAGTAATCTTTCTAGCCAAAGGCTTTTTTGAAGGATTGGCAGCCATCAACTATTTACGCAAGGGAGAAGGGCAATTTGCAAAGGCCATCCTGCGGGCCTATGGAGATTTTCTTGGATCTAAAAAAGTCAAATCACCAGCTGTGGTGACCAATTTACCGGAAGTAGGAGGTTCAGGACCTGTTGGAGTAATTTTTCTGTACTTTCTGCTCTTGGGCAAGCGAAAATTCACTGATCTTTAATCGAATAAGGCGGGGTGGTTCTTTTTTCGAAAATAGGTTCTAATTTTCAGCATCATCGCCATGGATACATACAAAACCACGGGCGAACCCAGCGTGATAAAAGAGGTGTAAATAAAAAATAAGCGAATGCTGTCGATAGGGAAATTCAATTTTTCTCCAAGTTTGGAGCAAACGCCGAAGGCACTTTCTTCAAAAAATAATTTGAGTTTTTCCATGGTTGGGGCAAAATGGATGTGGACAAAGGTATTAATAAATACAAGCAGATTACAAACTCACTTGATAATCAGATTGTTTTGTCTAGTGTTTGTATTTTTTTCTGCTGAACAAAAACTGTACAGTCAACAAGCACCGCTTAAGTATTTAGGCTCCATTGAGCTTGCCCCCCAAAAACTTAGGCTAGAAAAGGATTCAATCAGATTTTTGATTTCTGGTAAACTGGCGATCGGCTCCGGTCTTCTCACCAAGCAGCCCGAGGTCCGACTTCGGCTGCTGGCCAAGCAAGACAGCCTGGATTTGGGAAGGGTAGCACTTAATGATCAGACTGGAATTACAACCCTTCAAAAAAAGGTAGCGCTATACTTCCAGCCCTGGATGGAGGAAGCAAGTCTCGTATTAGATTTTTCTCTCGGTAAAAATAAGCCTACCGTAGAGACAAAAATTCTAGCGAAAGGGGTACATGCTCCCCAGCTGCTGGTTCGTCTTGGACAATACTTGCCAGGAGAAACCGTCCCCAGGGTAGGCCGATACGATTTTCCAGAAAAATCCGTGGAGGCAATTCCCCAATCCAAGGCAGTTTATTTCAAGTTTGAACCCGGTAAGTCTGAATGGCTTGCAGATTCTGAGAATCAAAAAGCCAAAATGGAGCTCGCAAAATTTTTAGAACAAAACCCAGAGATCGTTTCCTTAAAAATTACAGGACTGCAGTCTCCAGAACAGGCAGAAGGGCGAACAAGTCAGCTAGGCTTCCGTCGGGCTGAGCAAATGGGACAGAAGCTTCTGGAATTTTTCCCCGCAATCTCCGAAGATCAAATTAACCTTCAATCCCGTTGGAACGACTGGCTTGACTTTAGAGTACTCCTTAATGATTACAGAGAGATCCCTGAACAAACCAAGGCGCGGTATTACAAGGAGCTGGATTCTGAAGGGACTTATTTAGAAAAAGGGCTTCGGATCAAAGCCATACCAGACTTTGAACGGGTAGCTGCAGCTATTTATCCGAAACTGCGGTCGGCGCTCGTGCAACTTACGGCCAAGCCTTATGTGGGTTTGGATAGGCAAAAGAAGAATCTGCTACGAGAGTCCCTGGCAGCTGGGGGTAAAAACAAGCTCTCCTATGCAGATTGGGCGCTTGCTGCGGCAGCAACTTCTAGTTTAGATGAGAAGGCATTTTTATATGCCTCCATGATTAAATGGTTTGCAAGCCCAGCTCCTTTTATCAATTTGGGAGTGGTTCGGATGCGGCAAGGGCAGGAACTGGAGGACAATGAATCGAGAGCAGTGCTTTGGGAAGAAGCAGCTCGATTGCTGGAGGAGGCCAATCGAATGCAAGTGACCCCCTTGGGGCTATACAATCAAGGGCAACTCAAAGTGCTGCAAGGTGAATTCTGGGAAGCCTATAAAATCCTTTCCGAAGCTTCTGTATTGGCCAAGGGAGATGCTCCCCTTTCCCATTCCATTGAGTCCCTGAGGGGAGCGCTTGATGTACAGCGCGGAGATTACAAGTTGGCACTTTTGCGATTTGGCTATCCAATGGTATCTACAGAGGATTGGTTCAACAAAGGACTTGCATGCTATCTAATTGGAGATTACCAGGGTGCTAATACGGCTTTTGAGGCTTCCGTGCTTGCGCAAAGGGAATTTGGCTACGGTTATTTTGGTTTGGCTCTGGTGGCGATGGAATTGGGACAGCTGGAGTCAGCTAGTTTTTACTTGGAAAAGACAATCACTGCCAAAATTGGGTTGAAGCAAAAAATAGCTGCGGATCCCATCTTTAGCCAATTTTTCGACTAAAAGCATTCGATGGATATCCGCAAGTAGGCCTTGGCTCAATAGGCGGGTTCAGCACTGCAGGTAATCGTTCACCGACCACAGACCACAGCTCATCCAATTGAACTTCACTTGGAATATTTTTTTGGCGTTCGGTGAACAGGCGATTGACCGAAATCCGTTAAATTAAATCAAGATTAAATTCTTTTTTGTGAAGAAGTCAGGCAGGATTTACCCCTCTTTTTTCGTTGTCTCAATGTTAAATTAAGGTGATTTTGATTCAGTATTGGTTCGGAAAAAAACATTTTAAATCCTTACTATAAGGGTTTTATTTCGAAATGAGACATCTTTTTTCTTGTTTTGCAAATTTTATTTAGCTCATCTTGTTTGTTTTTTCTTTAAGATTATTTAACATTGGCAGTCGAGAAGTGACAACCAAACCCAAAAAACCAGCCTATGAGTAAATTTGCTTAATTAATTTCCTTCTCTCACCTAGTATCGACCGATACTGAACCTATCGGTTTTTTTTAGTTCGCAGGTCATTTGACCAGGTATAGGTGCAATAGAATTTCCAAAAAAAAAATCAAGGAATCGCTCTTGCAACTAGTTTAAGAATAATCGGAAACGATTGCATTTTCAATTAACAAACAGGTTATTGAGATTAATCTTGTTACCCAATCTATCTATGTTTATGAAAAAAATTTACAAAATCCTAAGTGTGTGCCTTACGCTCTTGGTACTTTCTGTTTCCGCTGCCTACGCGCAGAAGACGGTTACAGGTACTGTACTAGACGAATTTGGCCTTGGCTTACCGGGAGTTTCAATCCTTGTAAAAGGAACGACCACAGGTACTGCCACCAACATTGACGGGAAGTATTCCCTTAATGTTCCTAATGACCAAGCTACTTTGGTCTTCTCTTTCATTGGTTATGCTGCTGCTGAGCAATTGGTTGGAGCTAGAAGCGTAGTAGATGTTACTATGAAGCCTGACGAAAGAACGCTTACCGAATTAGTTGTAACAGGTTACTCCATCGACTCCAGAAGAGAGACGACAGGTGCGATCTCTACAGTTAGCCCTAAAGATTTGACTGTAATCCCTACAGGTAACATCGAGCAGACCCTTCAAGGTCGTGTTTCTGGTGTAACTGTAATTACCAACGGACAGCCAGGTACTTCTTCTATCATTCGTGTACGTGGTTTCGGTGCCTTCGGTGGTAACGAGCCTTTGTACATTGTGGATGGAGTGCCTACTGGATCTACAGATTTCTTGAACCCTGATGACATCGAGTCTACCACAGTATTGAAAGATGCGGCTGCGGCTTCCATCTACGGTGCTCGTGCTGCTAACGGTGTTATCGTCTACACTACCAAGCGTGGTGCTAGAGACAAGAAGTTGCGTGTAGATTACAACGGTATGTACGGTATCACAGATCCAGGCACAGGTTTGGACATGTTGAATCCACAAGGCTATGCGGACATCACTTGGTTGGCTGAGAAAAACACAGCTGCCTTGCAGGGCCGTGCTCCAGCTTATGGACACCCACAATTCGGTACAGGTGCTACTCCTGTAATGCCTTACTACTTGAGCTCAATTAGTCAAAGCTCTACAGGAGCATTTAGCGTGCTTTCTGGTCAGCCAGGTCCATTTACGGCTGCTCAAATCGAACAGCAAAGAGGTTGGTACAATATCGTTCCTTCTGCCGGTACCATCCGTCAATTGACCAGAGCCGTAACTGGCGAAGGAACTGACTGGTATGCTGCTTTGACTCGTTTCGCACCTTTGAACAGACACTCTTTGGGCTTCAATGGAGGTTCTGAGACTTCTCGATTCTACATCGGTTTGGGTATCCAGGATCAGTCTGGTATCATGATCGGTAACGAATTCAAAAGATATTCTTTGCGTGCCAACTCTGAATTTGATGTAACCAATCGTATCCGTATCGGTCAAAACTTCCAGGCTACTTACCGTCAGGTATTGGGTCAGCAAGGTGGAACTGGCGGACGAGGTGTATCTGACGACGAAAACGACATCCTTCAGGCATTCCGTATGCCATCCATTATTCCTGTTTATGACGAGTTTGGTGGCTATGCAGGTACTGCTTCTAGAGGTTTCAACAACCCAAGAAACCCAGTGGCTAGCCGTCAGGGTTTATTGAACAATAGAAACTTCAACGCGAATGCTTTCGGTAACGTGTATGCAGAGTGGGACATCATCGATGACTTGACTTTCAGAACTTCTGCAGGTGGTCAGTACAACAACTTCTACTTCTGGGATTATTCTCGCCTTCAGTATGAAAACTCTGAAAACAACTCTGCTTTCGGATACGGTGAAGGAGCAGGTTTCTCTTTTGGTTGGACGTTCACCAATACCTTGTCTTACAAGAAGAAAATTGGCAAGCATGACTTCAATGTCTTGGCAGGTCAAGAAGCCTTGAACTCAGGAGCTGGTAGAAGCATGAATGCTGTAGGTCAGAATCCGTTCTCAACAGATCCTAACTTCATTACCATCTCTAACTTGCCAGTAGGTACTCGTCAAGTAAACTCAGGTCAATTTAAAGGGGTAAACTTTAACTCCTACTTTGGTCAGTTGCGTTACACCTTCGACGACAAGTATATTGTAAGTGCTGTAGTTCGTCGTGACGGTTCCTCTCGCTTTGGTGAGAATGCTCGATACGGTGTATTCCCTGCATTCTCTGCTGCTTGGAGAGTTTCTTCAGAATCTTTCCTTCAAGGAGCTACTTGGATCGACGATTTGAAGATCCGTGGTGGTTGGGGACAAATGGGTAACTCTAACAACGTTGATCCAAACAACCAGTTCTCTTTGTTCGGAGGTGATGTAAACTCTTCTTCTTACGATATCACAGGTTCTAACTCTGGTGCTGTAATTGGTTTCAGAAGATCACGTATCGGTAACCCGAACGCACAGTGGGAAACTGCTGTAACTCAGAACATTGGTTTTGATGGTACCTTCTACAACGGTAAATTGGATGTGATTTTCGACTGGTGGAGAAAAGACACCAAGGACTTGTTGTTCACTGTTCCAATTCCTTTGACTGCAGGTAGCAACGCTGCTCCTCCAGCGGTTAACATTGGAGAGATGTTGAACAGAGGTCTTGACCTTTTGGTAACTACTCGTGGTAACTTTACTTCTGACTTGACTTATGAATTGACTGTAACAGGTTCAACTTTGAAGAACGAGATTGTTGCACTAGCCCCTGGCTTGAGCTTCATCACGTCTGTGAACCCGTCTTACAGAGGTATCCAGCCAATCCGTAACGCGGTAGGCCAGCCACTTTCTTCTTTCTTTGGATTCAACACGCTTGGATTGTTTAGAAATGCAGAAGATGTGTCTAAGCATGCCAAACAAGATGGTGCTGCTCCAGGTCGTTTCAAGTTTGAAGACGTAGATAAGGATGGAACAATCACTCCTGCTGACCGTGTGTTTCTTGGAAACCCTGTTCCTGATTTTACAGGTGGTATGAACTTCACTATAGGTTACAAATCATTTGATATCTCTGCTTACTTGTATACTTCTATTGGTAACGAAATCTGGAACCAATCTCGTTGGTTTACTGACTTCAACCAGACTTTCGAAGGTGCTGCTAAGTCAAAGAGATTGCTTGAAGCATGGACTCCTCAAAACTTGGATGCAACCATTCCAATTGTAGAGCGTGTATCTAACTTCTCAAACTCCAACGTAGCCAACTCGCATTACATTGAGGATGGTTCTTACTTGAGATTCCAGAACTTGACCCTTGGATATTCTGCTCCTGCTAGCGTATTGCAGAAGTTGAAGATGGAAAGATTGAGAGTTTTTGGTTCTGTGAACAACCTATTTACCTTAACAGGTTATGAAGGCTTGGATCCGGCAGTTGGTGGAGACGCTGACTTGACCTTCGGTATTGATGTAGGTAACTACCCAGTAACCAGAGGTTGGACTTTCGGTCTTAACTTGAGCTTCTAAGCTCAAACAATTAATTTTGAATCGAGTTATAGCAACTATAATTGATTAAACAAATGAACAATTTCAAATTAAAAATCGGTGCCCTACTTGCATCCGTAGCGATGCTAGTAGCTGTGAGTTGTAGCGAGGAGTTCTTGGAAGTCCCGCCGGTTGGTCAATTGGCTGAAGCCCAGCTTTCTACTTTAGCTGGTCTAGATGCAGCATTGATCGCGGCGTACTCCCAAGTAAACGGACGTGGCAACAGGTTAGGATCTCCATCCAACTGGGTGTGGGGTAGTATTAGAGGGGGAGAGGCCAACAAAGGTACTGACCCAGGTGACTTTACAACGATCAACCCAATTCAGCGTTTTGAAAACAACGCTGCAGGTGGAGATATCGGAGCGAAGTACAACGT
>CAMDLI010000041.1 GCA_945901615.1 Spirosoma fluviale | reverse complement strand
CGATCCGATTTGATCAAGCCGGTTACTGGATCTTTCATGGATTCGATAAAGCCAAGGTCAGTTCCATTATTCACAATGACAAGGGCTGCTATTCCTGGAACTACCACGATTAATGGCATCAAAAGCTTCAAGAATCCAGCGAAAATCATTCCCTTTTGCGCCTCATCCAAGTTCTTAGCGGCAAGTGCACGCTGGGTGATGTACTGGTTGAATCCCCAGTAACTCAAGTTTGTGATCCACATCCCGCCAATCAACACAGATAAGCCAGGCAGATCTAAATACGCATCACGTGTTCCCCCTTTCCCATCTGGAATCATCATTTCACCTTTAGATAGAATCATCGAAAAATGACCAGGAACTTCATTTCTCAAGACGGTCAAACCCTCCCAAGCATCTCCATTCCCTACCATTCCCAAGGCAATGTAAGTGGTAGCGAGTCCACCAGCAATCAAAAACACCACTTGAACTACATCTGTCCAAGCCACTGCCTTTAAGCCACCATAGATGGAATAAAGCATGGCGAATAGCGCTAGACCAATGATGCTGTAGATCATGGGGATTCCGAGAATGGTATTCAAACTCAAGGCACCCAAATAAAGTACAGAGGTCAGGTTGACAAATACATACAAAAGCAACCAGAATACCGCCATGGTCGTACGTACTCGACCATCATAGCGGTCAAAAAGAAAGCCTGGCATGGTGTAGATGCCTTTTTTCAAATAAATAGGCAAAAAGAAAATCGCCACTACCAAAAGCGTAGCCGCAGCCATCCATTCGTAGGTGGCAATCGCCAATCCAAGTGCAAAACCAGAACCAGACATGCCAATAAACTGCTCCGCAGAGATGTTGGAAGCAATTAGAGAAGCCCCTACCGCCCACCAAGGAAGCGCCTTGCTGGCAAGAAAATAGTCGTTGGAATCTTTTACGTGGCCTTCCTTTTCACGGGAGACAAAGAAGCCCATGCCCATAATTAAAAAAGCATAGCCGAGAAAAACTAGTAAATCAAGAGGTTCTAAGAGCATAGGACAAAGAGAAAGCAGGTTTTTGGGGATGAATTGAGTTCACACTATCCATTGAATGAAAATAGCGTGGCTAAATATAATCGATTGGCGCAAAGGTGTGCACATGATTGGAAAGCAATTGTGAGAAAATTATAAAATTCTTCTGTTTGGAGTAGGTTGACCCAAACCAAATCGCATGTTTAAACCTTGCACTTTGGGTAAGTCATGCCGCTAAAAAAAGTAAAACCATGGATCAACTAGCCGATTACTACCACAAGTGTCACAGATCCGATCACCTCTTTGTCCGATTTCGGCCACAATGCTAATTTGCCCCAGAATTTTAGAATTCCACTTTAGAGTCTTGCTCCTGTTTTTGTTCGGCAATAGGGTTTGAATGCAAAAAAAACAGTAATTTTAAAGCGGTTTTTGAACTAGCATCATTTTTGGAGTTAATCCGGTTATGGCAACTAAAAGCAGTGTGTTTGATATGATCGGCCCAATCATGATTGGTCCCTCCTCTTCACACACAGCGGGTGTAGTTCGGATAGCACGAGCTGCGATCCGAGTGCTTGGAGGGATACCTGAAGAGGCGATCATCACCTTTTTCAATTCCTTCGCCAAAACCTACGAAGGCCATGGAAGCGATCGGGCTATTATTGGAGGACTCATGGATTTCAAAACAGACGATGCTCGAATTAAAGATGCACTAGAAATTGCCAAGGAAAAGTCTTTGTATTATAGCTTCAAATCCATAGGCAACTCTTCGGTTCACCATCCTAATACGATCAAACTTTTGCTTAAAAAAGGAGATCGGCAGGTGGAGATTTTTGGAGAAAGCTTGGGAGGGGGAGTCATAAATATTTCCGAGGTCGATGGATTTGTAGCCAACTTTTCGGCACAAAACCACACCTTAATTATCAAAGCAGACGATGCTTCGGGAGCAATTGCCTTTATATCAAGTGTGATTGCGCAAGAAAAAGTAAACATTGCAACCATGTCTGTATCCAGAAAAGGGAAACATGATTTGGCATGTCATGTGATTGAAATGGATTCCGGAATTAAAGAAATTACGCGTCAGTACCTCCTTTCCTTACCTTGGATAAAAGAATTAATCTATATCCCAGACATTGACCTTTAACGAAATTATAAACCAACTGCACCTACACATGAAAAAACTTTTTATCCTGTTTCTCTTGGGCTCTTTTACCTGGCATCAGGGATTGGCTCAAACGGAGATTCCCTCAGGACCTTTAGATCTAGTCACTTGCGTTTCTATTGCAATAGAAAACAACTTGACGCTGAAAAGGACAGAACTGAACCAGCTCATCACCGAAACTACCCTTTTAGAAAGCCAAGGCAGAAGATTACCAAGCTTAACCACAGGAGCAAGTTCTGGCTTCCGTTGGGGTAGATCTATCAACCCGGTTACCAACTTGTTTGAAACTAGAAGAATTGGAAACGTCAATCTCTTTGGAAACACAGGAGCCCCTATTTTCCAAGGAATGCGAATCAACAACAGCATCAACCAAGCAAAGTCTGACTTGAAATCGGGTCAATACACCTTGGAAGCTACGCGAAACGACATTACCTTGAGTGTAATCAACCTATTCATTGATGTAGTTTTCAACCGGGAGCAAGTGAAAATTTCCGAGAATCAACTCAATACCACCAAAGAACAATTGGGCCGAACCCAACAGCTAGTGGATGCAGGTTCCCTCCCCTATTCAGATTTGTTGGACCTGCAGTCTCAAAATGCAACCAATCAATTGAATGTAATCAATGCTAAAAATGGTCTTCGCCTTGCGAAACTGGCTTTGGCCCAGGCGCTTCAAATTCCTTTCACAGAGGACTTTGATGTGATCGAACCGGTGTATGAGGTTTCTAAAGAAGCTCTAGCTGCAGGTACTCCTGCCGAAATATTCGAGGTTTCTGTAGCACTAATGCCGCAGATCAAAGCTGCAGAAGCCAATGTGAAGAGTGCTGAATATGGAGTGAAAATTGCAAAAGGTGGATTTTTACCCACTTTAGATGCGGGCCTTTCTGCATTTTCCAACTACGTAGACCAGGCATTTGTCCGAGGGACAACTGAAATAATTCCTTTCAAAACCCAGGTAGACAACAACTTTTCCCAGTCTGGTACACTCAATTTCAGCATTCCCTTATTCACTCGATTCAGCAACAAATCCAACCTGCAACGTGCACGAGTACAACAGCAATTGGCGGAAGTATCCATGACCGAAGCCAAAAACAGGTTGAGACAGGATATTGAGACAGCTTACAATTCGGCCCTATCCTCTGAGCTATCCTACCAAGCTTCCTTGGTTCGCGTAAAGAGTTTAGAAGAAACCTTTCGAATTGCGCAGCAACGCTTTAATTTAGGGGCAATCAATTCCGTGGATTTTCAAGTGGCTCAAAACAACTTGTTTAATGCACAGGCCGACCTATTGAACGCGAAGTACACCTATATTTTCAGAATTAAAGTCCTTGATTTTTATCTTGGTAACCCTATTAATCTAAACTAAACCATGGCTACTAAAAAGTCCAATAAATTGCTTTATTACCTACTCGGAGCAGTAGGTGTAATTATTATTTTTGCCATTATCGGAAAGTCTGCTGGCTGGATTGGTGGTGCAAAGGAAACCGAGGTTGAATTTTCTTTAGCCAAGCGTGTTGCCATTGTAGAAAAAGTGAGTAGCTCGGGTGAGATTCAACCTGAGGTGGAAGTAAAACTTTCTCCAGATGTGGCTGGTGAAATTATTGAGTTGAATGTACAAGAAGGAGATTCCGTAGAGATGGGAAGACTGCTTGTCAAGATCCGTCCTGACAACTTTATATCCGCTTTGGATCGAACCCGCGCCAACCTCAACCAGCAAATGGCAAATTTGGCTCAGACCCGTGCGAATTTACAGCGTTCTGAAGCACAGTTTACCCGCTCTGAATTGGAATACAAGCGTCAGCGCACACTACACCAACAAAAAGCGATTTCTGATGCAGATTTCGAGCAGGCCCAAGCCAACTATACCTCCGCTCAAAAAGACCTAGAGGCAGCCAAACAAAGCGTAGTAGCTTCTGAATTTATCATTAAAAGTTCGCAGGCTTCCGTAAACGAAGCTTCTGAAAACCTTCGTCTAACCAATGTAAATTCTCCTGTGTCCGGCATTGTATCCAGCTTGAAAGTGGAACAAGGCGAACGCGTGGTAGGGACCCAGCAGATGGCAGGTACCGAGATGATGACCATTGCAGATCTTTCGAAGATGGAAGTGCGTGTAGATGTGAATGAGAATGACATTGTTCGTCTTTCTTTAGGAGATACCACAATCATCGATGTAGATGCATACTCTTCCACAGGAAAGAAGTTTCAGGGAATTGTAACTAGCATCGCGAATACCGCAAATACAAAAGCTTCTCCAGATGCAGTAACCGAGTTTAAAGTTAAAATCCGCATTCTAAACGATTCTTACAAAGATTTGGTAAACGCGGGTAACAAGTATCCGTTCCGTCCAGGAATGACTGCATCGGTAGAAATCTTGACTAACTCCAAAAACAATGCACTTGCGATCCCACTTTCTTCGGTAACAACTCGTGAAGATAAAAAGGATAGTTTGGCTGGCGCTCCAGTGAAGGCCAAAGAAATCGTATTTGTCAGTGAGAATGGTGTAGCCAAAATCCGTGAGGTAAAGACAGGGATATCAGACTATGAAAACATTGAGATTTTATCCGGATTAAAGGAAGGTGATGAAGTGATTTCCGGCCCTTACTTTGTCGTGAGCAAGCAGCTTAAAGAAGGAGATAAAGTAAAAAAGATGACTGCTGTAAAGCCTGAGGATGAGAAGAAGGAAGAAGAATAAAGTTCTTTTTTTCTAAAATAGCCCCACCAAATCTCATTTTGGTGGGGCTATTTTTTTTTAGGAGGGATTGCTATTTTCTACAAGGCGCCTTGGCCTATTTAGTGTCTAGCGTCAACTGCCATCTCCAACTGTCTTTCATGCAATCTTCCAAGGAGAATTTGGGGTACCAGCCCAAGACTTGATTGATTTTGGTGGTATCGGCCCAGGTCTTCACCACATCTCCTGCCCTTCTGGGGCCAATTTCATAGGCCAATTTTAAGCCATTGACTTTTTCAAAGGCATGAATCACCTCTAGAACAGTATTGCCTCGCCCTGTACCCACATTGAAAACCTCATAAAAATCAAGCGGCTTCTCGAAAAGAAAGCGAAGGGCTTTGACATGGGCATCTGCCAAATCCACCACATGGATGTAATCCCGGATGCAGCTTCCATCTGGGGTATCGTAATCATTGCCAAAAACGGTCAACTTCTCTCGAATGCCTGCGGCAGTTTGCGTAATGAAAGGAACCAAGTTCTGTGGAGTCCCCATAGGCAGCTCCCCAATCTTTGCACTTGGATGTGCCCCTACCGGGTTGAAATAGCGAAGGGCCACCACTCGAATTCCTGGCTTACTTTTGACGTAATCCACCAAAATATCTTCCCCGATTTTCTTGGTATTGCCGTAGGGACTTTCGGCATCTTTGCGAGGGGTAGCTTCGGTCACCGGTAAGACATCGGGCTGCCCATAGACGGTGCAGGAAGAGGAAAATACAATGTTTTGGATTTCCTTATCCCGCATAAATTCAAGCAAGACGAGCAAGGAACCTAGGTTATTTTTGTAGTAGGACAAGGGCTGCTGGGTACTTTCTCCCACTGCCTTAAAGGCCGCGAAATGGATGACACCGGCTAGTTGATGGTCTTGGGCGATTTGATCCAAAATCTTCCGCTGGTTGCAATCCCCCTTGTAAAACGCAAACCGCTTCCCAGTAATCTCTGCTAGGCGGTCGAGTACGTTCTCATGGGAATTTGAAAAATCATCTAAAATGATCGGCTCAAGGCCTGCATTCCAAAGTTCTACGGCAGTATGCGAACCAATGTATCCGGCCCCACCTGTGATCAATATTTTTTTCATTTCAAAAAAGTTCAATAGACAAAACTAGGGAATTTTAACCAATTCGGTATAAAGAAAGGAACTAGCCAGGGCAGCTTTCGGTCAACGAACCAAAACCACAGAACCCTTGAAGGTCACCTGAACTGTGTTGCCCTCCATCAAGTAGCTGTAGGTGGTGGCGTAAGCATAGGTGTCAGTTGGGGCTTTATCCCCTGCCAAAGTTCCATCCCAACCTTCATTGCCGGAATAGACAAGTTGCCCCCAACGGTTGTAAATAATCATGGAGAAATTGACCACACAGTTGGAAACTCCTGTAAACTTCCCTGGAGCCTCAGTAGGATTAAATGCGTTGGGCATTCGGATTTTGGGGGCTTCCTCTACTACCGTGCCTGAGCCAAAAGAAATGCAACCAGCGGCATCGGTTACTTGCACAGTGTAGCTACCCTTAGCCAAGCCCGTTGCCAAATCCGTGATTTGGGCAGAAGGATTCCATAGGTATTGAAAAGGACCAGCTGGACCCGAAGGAACTACGAGCAGCTCTCCATTGTCTTCTCCAGGACAAGCGGTCTTTACTAGGGTCACATCTACTACCAAAGGCGGCGGAGAAGTGATTTCAAATAAAACAGGGATTTTACAGCCATTCGCATCTGTTACTTCCCAAACGTACTTTTCTTTCTTGAGCGTATCGAGTTCAAAAATCCCATTGAAAACCTGTTTGCCTCCAAATTCCAAACTGTATGGCGCTACTCCTCCAATCACTTTCAAACTCACCTTTCCATCTTTTTTTCCAAAGCAGGTAGTGGCTGTAGTGGTGATTCCAGCTAGTTCCAATAAGGGTGGCTCTTTCACCTCAATTCCTGTAATGTTTTTCTCACAGCCGAGACCATCGGTAACCTTCACCGAGTACAATCCTGCCTTTAGATTTGAAGCGAGTACGGTCTTTAGGGTGGCATCGTGGCTCCATGTAAAGGTGTAAGGAGGAGTTCCTCCGTTGGCTATCACTTCAATATTTCCAGTGGCTTGACCAAAGCAAGCCACGGGACTTACCGCTAGAACGGACAGCTTGAGCTCTTTTGCCACTTTCACTTGAATATCTGGTGCTGTTCCGGCACAGGAATTATCGACCAAACTGTAAGCGGTGTACCCTATTGTACCCGTAACATCTACCTGATCCCAAACGACGGTGATCTTATCCGAATTTTGACCGCTTACTAAGGTTCCTCCTTTGACAATCCATTCATACCTTCTTCCAGGTGAAGGATCTGGTGCCGAATACGTAAAATTAACCGAAGGATCATAGCAGACCTCTTTTTCGCCTACTGCTTCAGTAACGACAATTCGAAGATTGACGACGACAGGAAGTTCAACGGCAGCACCTGGACAACCATTGGCAGAGAAGGGCAGTACTCGCACCTTGGCATTAGGGTTCGATGGACCCCATCGAATGAGCACTGAGTCGGAATAGGACTGTAGGATGGTGCCTCCCTCTACCTCAAAGGTCATTTTCGAGATATTTTGCTTGTTTTTCACCCGATACATCGACTCTTCTACCAGCGGACAAACAGATTGGGAACCTAGCAACTCCAATTTTGTCTCCAAGACTTCCACTTCAAAGGTGGTTTCTTCCTGTTCATCACAGGAGTTCGGACTCAAGGAAGCGACAATACTGACTTGGTACTTTCCTGGTTTGGTATAGGTATGGGTTACTGTTTTACCAATTTTGGTGGCTGTGCTATCGCCAAAGTTCCACACAAAATAAGTGAAGTCAGGATTTTCGGGATTCACTGTCCAAGATCCCCCCTGATTGAGGCAGGCCACATTATCTCCTACCACATCAAATCCATAGTCGGGCTCGGTTTCAAAATTTAAATTAGTTAAGGAGGCTCCTGCTGCATAGCCATAGGACTCAATGTTGCCAAATCCATAAACATAGGCTGCAAAGCCAGCTGGGTTGGAAAGGGTATGAACTCCTTGGGTAATTTCTATTCGAGCAACTTTATAGCTTGGATCTCCAGGTAGCATTTGAAAACTTGCCCCAACAACTGCCCCATCCAAGCGGGTTTTATTTTCTTCCCCTGCCTTGACTACAATGTTGACGTAATGGTTGACTATTGAAGGTAAGGCATAGGCATTAAAGGTTAAATCCGTGAGTAATTGCTCCGTAGGGCTGTAAGTGATCATGAAAGGATCTCCATTGGTTGCAAATGGATCTGAAGGATTATTGCATTGCTGACTCTTGGAAAATACGGTGACAGAGGATGGTTTGGAGGTATCAATTTTTCCGGACACATTGGCTCCAAACTCCAAGGACATCCATTCGCCTCGATTCAACACCTTTGCTTGAAGAAGTCCATTGACCCGCACTTCCGTATTGTCCTCAGAAGCCAAAACTTTGACCAATTCACCTGAAGATCGACCCAAAAATGCGGTATGCACAAAGGAACTCCCCCAGGTATTGATGGGATAAGCCTGCTGATACAAGTGATCATTGGCTTGTCCACAGGCGCCTACCGAAGTCCACTTATTCCCTCCATACACTGCAATTTTTTTGCAATCATCGGCTTTGTCTCCGACTACACGAACTCTCGATCCCGTCAGATCTCCACGGGCCTTGATTTGGTAGCTCTGTCCTCGATTCAGGGTGATTTCTGAAGGAACTCCTTGAACATTGCCAGAAATAGAGTTTGCAGAAGTGGTAATTTCTATTCGTGTATTGTCTTCAGTTGCCACAACCAAGAGCGTACTTTCGTTGTTGACATTTAGGTTGCCAGAGGGGTTAACTTCAAAATGTGAAGTAATGTAATGATCCTTGCCTAAGGCAGTGATTGGGAGCACCACTGTACCATCGGCACTTCGATAGCGTTCGTTGATGGCATGAACGGCTACTTTTCCAGAGGAGGTAATATGAATACCTAGGTTTTCAATCACCCCCGAACTCCGATGTAACAAATCCAAAGTAGCAGAAGACAAGCGAAAAGTATACTGTTGCCCCGTCGTTAGGGTAAATGGACTGCTCTGCCCAAGGTACTCAATCACTCCAGTCGTATTTTCAGTAGCCGTAATCAATAAGACGGCATAATCTGGTGTGGCAGGAAGACTTCGATTATTCTCCATAAAACCAACCCAAAATTCTTTCCCCGTAGTAGAAAGCTGCGCATACCCCGAATGGGAAGAAGCCAGCACAATCAAAAGAAGAAAGAGGGCACGGAATATCACTCGCATGGAAGTGGAAGTCTCTTTGAATTAACGAGGTGAATATAAATGTAATTTATGAAACAATTTAGCATCACAGGAATGGATAAATTTCAGCCGATTAGTAGACAGACAAATCCTCGAAAAAAGGGATAAATCCCTATCTTTGCGCTTCTCAAATTCAACATCACATGATTTCAGTAGATAACCTCTCCCTCAAATTTGGAAAAAGAACCCTTTTCGATGAGGTAAGCCTCAAGTTTACTCCAGGCAACTGCTATGGCGTCATCGGAGCCAATGGAGCTGGGAAATCCACTTTTTTAAAGATTTTGTCAGGCGATATGGACTCAACCTCCGGGGGAGTCAATATTACCCCTGGACAGCGCATGGCGGTGTTGAAGCAAAATCACTTTGAATTTGATGAGATAGACGTCTTAAAAACGGTACTGATGGGACACAAGAAATTGTATACCATCATGAAAGAAAAGGACGAAATCTACCTCAAAGAAGATTTTACAGAGGCGGACGGCCTTCGTGCTTCCGAACTGGAATCCGAGTTTGCCGAGATGGATGGCTGGAATGCCGAATCTGACGCAGCTTCCCTCCTTTCGGGTCTTGGCATCTCTGAAGATATCCACTACACGCTAATGAAAGATTTGGCGGGCAATCAAAAAGTTCGTGTGCTCCTAGCCCAGGCTCTTTTTGGAAATCCTGACATCTTGATTCTCGATGAACCTACCAACGACTTGGACGCAGATACGATCGTCTGGCTGGAAGACTTCTTGATGGATTTTAAAAACTTGGTAATCGTCGTATCCCACGACAGACACTTCCTAGACACGGTTTCTACCCATGTGGTCGACATCGACTTTGGAAAAGTAAAAATCTTCTCAGGTAACTATACCTTCTGGTACGAGTCTTCTCAATTGGCTTTGAAACAACGGTCAGACCAGAATAAAAAAGCGGATGAAAAGCGAAAAGACCTTCAGGATTTTATCGCCCGATTCTCTGCCAACGTCGCCAAGTCTAGACAAGCCACCGCCCGAAAGAAAATGCTAGAAAAGCTCAATGTGGATGAGATTGAGCCCTCCAGCAGAAAATACCCTGGCATCATCTTCAAGCCAGAGCGTGAAGCAGGTGACCAAATCTTCATGACGGAAAACCTCGAGCTGAAAGAAGGTGGAGTTACCTATTTTACAGACGTCAACCTGATGGTAGACAAGGGCGACAAAATCGCTTTCATTTCCAAAACCAAGCAGGCAGTCAATAAATTTTTCCAAACCATTGTTGAAGAATCAGCGCCAAGCAAGGGAAGCCTGAAGTGGGGAGTCACAATCAACAAGGCCTATTTGCCGAACGACAACTCCGAGTTCTTCAAGTCAGATCTCAACCTAATCGACTGGTTGCGTCAGTTTTCTGGAAACCAGGAAGAAGCTTATGTCCGCACCTTTTTGGGAAGAATGCTTTTCACGGGTGAGGAAACACTTAAAAAGTGTTCCGTTCTCTCAGGAGGGGAAAAAGTTCGCTGCATGGTGTCAAAAATGATGCTTCAAAATCCGAATCTATTGGTCATGGACGAACCTACCAACCACCTCGATTTGGAATCCATCACCGCCTTCAACAATGCAATCATTGAATTCAACGGCACGGTTTTGATGTCTTCCTATGACCATGCCTTCGTGCAATCGTCCTGTAACCGAATTGTAGAGTTTACCCCTAAAGGTACGATTGATCGACGCATGCCTTACGACGACTACCTGATGAACCCAGAAATCAAGGCCTTGCGGGAAAAAATGTACGGCGGTAAAGTTTAAAGCCAAGAATAAGGACCGTGCTGCTCACTGCAATTCTTATTTACCTAGCCATCACCCTTGCGATTGGAGCTTGGTCCTCTCGGTTAGTCAAAAATTCGAATGACTTTGTGCTTGCAGGTCGATCGCTACCGCTCTTTCTCTCGGCATCTGCACTTTTTGCAACTTGGTTTGGCTCAGAAACGATCTTTGGAGCTTCCTCCGTTTACTTAGAAGAAGGACTATTAGGCGTGATTGAAGATCCTTTTGGTGGCGCACTATGCCTGATTTTGTTTGGGCTTTTTTTCCTCCGCCCCATGTACCGCATGAATGTGCTGACCATTGGGGATGTCTTTAAGAAAATTTTTGGGGAACGCCTGGCCTTTTTTGCTTCCATCTTCATGATTCCTGCCTACTTTGGCTATGTAGCAGCTCAGCTGATTGCCTTAAGCCTAGTTTTAGGAGCGGTAACCGAGCTCAGCCTACTGGGGGGAATGGCCATTTCTGCAGGCATTGTTGTCTTTTATACCTTCTTGGGAGGCATGTGGGCCATTTCCATTACCGACTTTATGCAGACTACCCTAATCGTCGTGGGCTTACTTGCTGTAGCCTACTTGGTAGCTGACCAAGCGGGAGGTGTAAGCGTGATTTTTGAAAAAGCTCCCCCTGAAAGTTTCCAGTTTTTCCCCGAACCCAACTTCTCAGCTTGGACTACTTACTTTGGGGCCTGGATCATCTTGGGCTTGGGTAGCATTCCTTCACAGGATATCTACCAACGGGTGATGTCCTCAAAATCAGAGAAAGTAGCCGTTCAGTCCACCTACCTTGCAGGAATATTCTACCTTACTTTTGGATTGTTGCCGCTTTTTATTGCCTTAGGAGCAAAAATACTGTACCCAGAGCTGTATTTAGCAGATAAACAAATGCTATTGCCGACCATGGTCTTGCAACACAGCAACCTTCCGATTCAAGTGCTCTTTTTTGGAGCCTTGATCTCTGCGATTATGAGCACCACCAGTTCAGGCTTATTGGCGCCAGCTGCGATTATTTCTGAGAATTTGATTCGCCCCTACTTTGGAAAAAAATTAAAAGACAGCCATTTTCTATGGATTCTTAGAGCGAATGTGGTGCTGGTAGCCGGCATAGCTTTAGCGATGGCATCTTGGAAATCAGATATTTACGAGCTTGTAGCTGGAGCATCTATTTTGATGCTGGTATCCCTTTTTGTTCCACTTACCGCTGGCTTGTATTGGAAAAAAGCCTCAGCAGGTGGAGCCTTTCTTGCTTTGTTTGTGGGAATGGGCGCCTATCTTGCTGCAGAAATGGTTCTACCCGATCAAGAAACGCATCTTATTGGGCTTTTCGCAAGTGGACTAGCCATGGGTATAGGTAGCCTTATTTTTCCATCCAAAACATTAACTCCCGATGAACTATCCTAAGATTGTATTGCAAAAAGGTAAGGAGGTATCTCTCCTTCGGAAACACCATTGGGTATTTTCTGGGGCCATTGCCAAAGGGACAGAGGGTCTGAAGAATGGAGATTTGGCAGCTGTTTATTCTTCCAAAAATGACTTCTTAGGCATCGGCCATTTTTCCCAAGGATCCATCATGGTACGCATTATTTCCTTCGAGGAGCGGGCCATTGACCTCGCTTTTTGGATAGAAAAGTTGACTGCAGCTCATGCCGTTCGAAAAGCCTTGCAGCTTACCGACCAAAAAGATACTACCGTCTACCGACTAGTACATGGGGAGGGTGATGGCTTGCCAGGATTAATCATTGATTATTACCAAGGAACGGCGGTAATTCAAGCACATAACCTAGGCATGCACCAGCACGTGGCCGAAATAGCCGAAGGATTGAAGGCTGTTTATGGGAAGAAACTGAAGGGCGTATACGATAAAAGTGCCGAAACCTTACCCAAGACAGATAGCTCGCTCGGAAACGAATGGGTATGGGGAAAAGCAGAAACCGACTTAGTCAAAGAATACGGCGCTACCTACAAGATCGATTGGGAAAAAGGTCAGAAAACAGGCTTTTTTATCGACCAGCGTGAAAACAGAAAGTTGGTAGCCAGCTATTCCAAAGGAAAAAAGGTACTGAACACATTCTGCTACTCGGGAGGATTTTCAGTCCTAGCCCTGCAGGAAGGCGCCAGCGAAGTGCATTCGGTTGACATTTCTCAAAAGGCCATTGAACTAACGGATGAAAATGTGGCCTTGAATGCTGGTTTCAAAGGCAAGCACCAATCCATTGTAGCAGATGTGGTCAAATACATTCGCGAGATTGGAGAGGATTTTGACCTCATCATTTTGGACCCGCCAGCCTTTGCCAAAAGCCTCAAGGCACGACACAATGCGGTGCAGGCCTACAAGCGGCTCAATGCCGAAGCACTTCGAAAAATCAAATCGGGAGGCATTCTGTTTACCTTCTCCTGCAGCCAGGTGGTGGATAAACGGCTTTTTGCCAATACGATCACCGCGGCAGCCCTAGAGAGCAATCGGAATGTACGGATTCTACATCAACTCTCTCAGCCAGCAGACCATCCGATCAATTGCTTTCATCCAGAAACTGAATATTTGAAGGGCCTAGTCTTGTATGTCGAATAGTTTTCAAAGATATTGCCTTCCGGAATAAACTAGTTTTCCATAATTCATCTCCTAAACACCCTATCCATGTATACTGGACTTCAACACACCCACTCAGGCTTGGCTTATTTAGCATTACTTGCCTTGGTTCTTGTCATTATTTGGGCCTTAGTTGGCGCACTCTCTGGCAGAGACTTTCAAGAGAAAGATCGGAAAATTGCCTTGATTGCATTTATCCTTTGCCACATCCAACTTTTGGTAGGTTTGATTCTCTACTTCGTGAGCCCATTGGGCTATTCCTTGCTGGCTGGTGGTGGAGCCATGGCAGATGCTACCGCTCGATTAACCGCCTTGGAACACCCGCTAATCAACATTCTAGCAATTGTATTGGTTTCTGTAGGCTTCATCCGCGCCAAGAAATTGGAAAGTTCAACGGCCAAATTTAGAAGCATCTACATGTTGTATGCCGTAGGTTTAGTCCTGATCTTAAGCCGCATTCCTTGGGCCAACTGGCTAGGCAATTGATCTTCTTCAGCCAATTGAAATGTAAAAATCCAGCAGAGATGCTGGATTTTTTGTTTTCAGATGTATGCTGAGCACCACGATATTCGTATACATCTATAAATTTTACCTTTGGTCATCATTTGCAACTTTGTTACAAAAAGATTGGGTAGTATTAAATGAAATTTTACTTTTGCAACTATGATTCAAAAAGCAATTTTGCTTTATCTGGCTATGGTGGCTTCACTAAGTACCCTTACGGCACAACAATGCGACCTCGTCCTACGAGGGAGGGTACTTCATTTGGAGAATAACCAGCCCATTGAAGCTGCCTACGTTTGGCTTCCTGAATCATCCCTTGGAGTGGCTACAGATGCAAATGGAAATTTCACCTTCCGCAATCTTTGCCCTGGCAAAAAGACAATCCAAATTACGTTTATTGGACACAAGGAGGTAAAGCAAAGCATCCTGCTCAGTGCGGGTACCAGTAACTTCACCTTCAAAATGGAGGAAGAGGCAGTAGCGCTCACGGGCGTAGAGGTACATGGGCACCGAGAGGCCGTTCAAACAACCACCGCAGTATCCACCCTCTACGGGGAAGCCCTCCTTCAATCGCGAGGTGAAAGTTTGGGTGAAAGCCTCAAGCGTGTAGCAGGCGTAACCACCTTCTCCACTGGAAATACTATATCCAAACCTGTCATTCATGGACTCCACAGCAACCGAATCTTAATTCTCAACAACGGAATCCGACTGGAAGGACAGCAGTGGGGAGCGGAACATGCACCCGAAATTGATCCTTTTTTAGCGGATGAACTTACGGTGGTCAAAGGTGCAGAGACGGTTCGTTATGGACCAGAAGCGATGGGAGGAGTGATTTTAGTCAACCCTCCTGCCCTGCCGACAACAGCCAAATCAAAAACAGAAATCAACCTAGTAGGCCACAGCAATGGTGGCGCAGGAAACATGGCTGTGTCCCATTCTGGTGGTTCTGGTACGATAAAAGGCCTTGGCTACCGAATTCAAGGAGCAGCAAGGCGCGCAGGAAATGTTCGAACTCCTGATTATTTCCAAGGCAACACAGGAATGGCTGAGGGCAGTGGCTCTGCTGCTTTGGGCTACAGTTCCTCCAAACTGGGTACTGAAGTCTACTACAGCTTTTTTACCACTGAATTGGGCATTCTCCGCGATTCACATACCGGAAACCTATCCGACTTACTTGAAATCATCAAAAATGGAGCTCCCTTTACCCAAGCGGATTTTACCTACTCCATCAGCAATCCCAAGCAGGTAGTCACACACCACTTGGCCAAAATCAAGGCACATTACCACTTGAATCCCTCTTGGAAACTCAATTTCCAGTATGGGTTTCAGCAAAACAATCGCCAAGAATTTGACCGGCGAAGGGGAGAATTGAATGCGCGCCCAAGCTTGGATTTGGAACTGTTTACCAATACTGCAGAGCTATATTTAGAACACAATTTAAAGTCCCATTGGACTGGATCCATGGGCCTTCACCTGATACAGCAAGCCAACAGCAACTTGCCAGGAACGGGTGTTACTCCATTAATTCCAAATTATGACCTGGTCAATGCGGGCGTTTACCTGATGGAAAAATACCTGAAAGGCCCTTTGGAATTGGAAGCAGGTCTCCGTTACGATTACCGGACGCTTTCAGCTGCTAGATACATCGGCAATGACCTTCAGGAAGCCAACCTGAACTATCAAAATGGTTCGGCTTTTCTAGGAGGAATGTACCAGCTCAATTCCAATTTGACATTTACTTCCAACCTAGGTACCGCGTGGAGACCCCCAAATGTAAATGAACTCTTCAGCCAAGGGCTCCACCATGGCGCTGCTGCAGTAGAAATTGGAGATGCTGACTTGTCAACCGAAAAGTCGCTCAAATGGGTCAATTCATTGGAGTATGAAGGTAAGAATGCAACCTTAGAACTGACTGGATACACGAATCAGATTCAAGATTACATCTTCTTGAATCCTACCGGACAAACTTTCGTCAGCTTACGAGGAACCTTCAATGTCTACGAATACCTCCAAGCTGATGCCTTCTTTTACGGGGTCGATCTATCAGGTACCTATCGATTCTCGGATCACTTCAATGGCTATGCAAAAGGTTCGATCATTCGAGCAAAAAATACCGAAACCAACAGCTACTTCCCATTTATCCCCTCCGATCGAATGGATTGGGGTATTTCCTATGAATTTGGCAAAGATGCAGAGCGCCAAAACCGTCTGACCCTAAGCCAGGTATTGGTCGCCCAACAAAGTCGAGAACCGGACTTTGACCTCGCCCCTGCCCCTCCAGGCTACACCTTGGTGAACTTGGGCTTTTCCAAAAAAATACAGCTTTTCCAACATGATTTCAGTGTAAGTGTCCAGGTGAACAACCTGTTGAATACTGAATTCAAAGAATACATGAACCGTTTTCGGTATTTCACTGCCGATATGGGTAGAAATTTTCAACTAAAACTCAATTACCAATTCTAAATTTCACCACTATGAAAAACCTCAAAAAAGTATCCCTGTACCTCCTAGCGTTAGTAGCCTTCGGTTTCGCCTCTTGCGAGAGTGAAGATCCAGAAAAAGAAAATGA
>CAMDLI010000040.1 GCA_945901615.1 Spirosoma fluviale | reverse complement strand
CCTGCCTTCCGCAGGCTGTCTTTCTTTTAAGCTCTCGCAAAGGTGCCAAGCCGCAAAGGGGGTTTTTCTTTGCGCCTCTTCTTCTTTGCAGGTCCGCCGCGGCGGATTTTTTTTTTCACGCAAAGGCGCAGAGTAGCAAAGCCGCAAAGGGGTCTTGATCTTTGCGTCTCCCCTTCTTTGCGAGATGTTATTTTTTTTGTTCACGCGAAGGCGCCGAGCCTGCCTGGCGGTAGGCAGGAAGCAAAGCCGCAAAGGGGTCTTGATCTTTGCGTCTCCCCTTCTTTGCGAGACATTCTTTTTTTATCATGCAAAGGCGCAGTGCCTGTGCCTGTCCCGCTGCATTTCGGGTCCGCCGCGGCGGATTTTTTTGTTCACGCGAAGGCGCAGAGTAGCAAAGCCGCAAAGGGATTTCTTTCTTCCTTGGCGGCTCCCCTTCTTTGCGAGTCCGCCGCGGCGGATTTTTCTTCTCGCAAAGGGGTATTTTTTTTGCGAGTGCTTATAAATCATTCACTATGCGAGCAATTCCGTTTTTGATTAGCGCCTCGTTGAAATTAATGAGAAGCCCTAATTTGAACCCCGTCAGCTTCAAATAGGTCAACACCTGCTTTTTGTGAACAGGTTCAAGAGCCTTCACCGACTTAAGCTCAATTAATACAAGGTCTTCCACGATTAAGTCTGCTCGGAAGCCTAGATCCATTTCAAGATTGTCCCAAATGACAGGAACTGGATGTTGACGCTTTACCAGAAACCCTTGCTTACACAATTCATAATGCAGAACTTCTTCATATAGGGATTCAAATAACCCAGGACCAAGTTTAACATGAATGTGAAAACAGGCGTCTACAATAGCCTTTGCGAGGTAATTTTCCATAGTTTAAAAAAATGAATAATTAAAAAAATATAACTATTCTTGAATTTAGGCTTTTTATCGGTATTTCAAATCCTGCCCTTCAGAAAGTCCTGCCGCAATTCCTCGGGGAACCTTTCGATGGCGTAACGGAGCATCGTTCGAGGAAGGGTGCGGTAATGCTTCCTTAAAAATTCATTTGCGACCTCGAAATTTCGATTAGCTATTTCTCTCAGCATCCAACCAACGGCCTTGTGCATCAGGTCATGGGGATGGTTTTTGAGTTTTTCTGCAAGTGCCAGGGCATCGGTAAACTCACCTTTCCGAATCCAATAAAATGAACTAATCATGGCGACGCGCTGCCTCCAGAGGAGAGGAGATTCTGCTAGGGAGAAAAAGAGGGACTTTTCCTTCTTCCAATAGAAAGCGCCCAGGACTTGGGAACAGGAAGTATCCACCAAATCCCAATTGTTGATGTAATCCAAGTGCCCCAAGTAGAAATCTACGATCTCCAGTCTAAGGGATTCACTTCGAGTTTTTTCAAACTTATAAACCAGAGCCAAAAGACCCGTCAACCGCATTTCATGGTACCAGTGTTGTATCAGTTCTGAAAGTTGGGGTAAGCTGGCATCCTGAGAGATTGCCTTGGCGATTTTTCGCTGCTCTGGAACAGTTACTCCCAAAAAGATATCTCCTTCTCCATAGCCTCCCGGTCCTGTTTTAAAGTAGTGCTGCAGTTGGGCTCCTTTTCCTGGAATGGCTTTTTGCTCTAGACTCAGCAAAATCTGTTCACAAAAAGTACTCATCCGGCAAAGGTGGCTAAGGCAGTCTCAATGGCTCTTTCTACCGTTTTTTCGCCATCAGTCGCAAACTTTTTCAGTGGCCTATTGACCAGGATGGCATTGAGGCTGAGTACCTCGTGACCCAGGAGCTCTCCCAAGGCATAGTAGCCTGCCGTCTCCATCTCAAAATTAGTCAAGTAGCGTCCCTCTACCCGTAGCGCGGCAAGGCGCTCGATTAGCTGATCAAAACGAGGCTTCAGCCGAACTTCCCGGCCTTGAGGCGCATAAAAGCCGGGGCAGGTAAGCGTAATTCCTCGTGGGATGGAAGCGTCTAGTATTCCCAATAACTTGGTGGAAGCGGCAGCCTGGTAGGGACGAAACGAAAGTCCAAGTTCGGCTTGGATGGCTTGCCCAAAGTTCTGCGGACCTGACAGCTCTGGGTAATACGCCATCAAGGTATCCATCCCAAGAGCAATCTCAGAAGCAAGCAAGGTGCCCGTTGGGAGATCTTCCTGGAGGCTTCCCGAGGTACCGATGCGAATGATCTGCAAACTGGTTTTTTTCTCCTTGACTTGGCGTGTTTGCAGGTCTATATTGACCAGTGCATCCAGTTCGGTCATCAGGATTTCAATATTGTCCGTGCCCATGCCCGTGCTGATCACAGACACATGGTGCCCGTTTTTCCAACCCGTATGGGTGATGAACTCTCGGTTTTGGAGTTTGAAGTCAATCTGGTCCAAGTGCTGGGATACGGTAGCCACCCGATCTGGGTCCCCCACCGTAAACACAATGTCTCCCAGTTGCTCGGGCAGTAGCCTCAAATGGAAGACGCTACCATTTGGGTGGAGGATGAGTTCCGATTCAGGAATTTGCCGTTGAATCATGGGAGGGGTTGGAGCGATTTTTGGCAGCTTCGCGGTGGATGTTCAGAAAGGGATTGTAGCCGTTCGTATTTTTTTGGTAGTAGCCCGTGCCGTCGTAGTGCCGCTTATCTGGATCCTCCTTGCAGGTAGCGGAGCAAGCTCCTTCCAGTTCCCATCCACAGGATTCACAGATGGCGAGGTGCTCGTTGCAGGTTGGATTGGCACAGTTGACCATGCGGTCCGAAGCAGTGCCACAGACATGACAGGAGGAGACCACTGTCGGATTAACCGAATTTACCTGCACCGCGATGCGGTTGTCAAAGACGTAGCATTTGCCTTCGAAGTCTTCCCCTCCCGCTTCCATGCCGTATTTGATGATGCCGCCGTGAAGCTGATACACATCTTCAAATCCTTGTTCCAAAAGGTAGGCAGAAGCTTTTTCGCACTTGATTCCTCCGGTGCAGTAGGTGAGTACTTTTTTGTTTTTGAGGTGGGCAAGTTCTTTGACGCGTTCGGGAAACTCCCGGAAGTTGTCGATGTCTACCGTGATAGCATTTTTGAAGTGACCCAGGTCGTGCTCGTACTTGGAGCGCACATCTAGGATCACGACATCTTCCTGGTCCTTCAGTTGTTTAAATTCTTCTGGCTCCAGGTGCTTCCCTGTTTTCACGTTGGGGTCGAGGTGGCGGAGCGAGGAATGGACGATTTCCGGTTTGTAGCGCACGTGAATCTTTGCAAACGCATGGCTCTCGTGTGAATCGATTTTGAATTCCGTCTTGGCAAAGCGAGGATCCGCTTTCACGTAGGCCATGTAGGTATCGCAGTCCTCGGCAAGGCCAGAGATGGTTCCGTTGAGCCCTTCGTCAGAGATAATGATTCGGCCGCGGAGCTTGTTTGCTACACAGAAGAGGTGGTGTTCTTCCCGATATTCTTCCGGATTGCAGATTTCTGCGTAGCAGTAGTACAGCAGGATGCGGTAAGGTTTGTTTGTATTTTCCATAACTAGTGCCCTGTTTCGGCAGGGTGTTTTTTTGGGAGGCAAGAATCAAGAGACAAGAAACGAGACTTTATTCGTGGTGATACGAAATTCTAATGATTCACGAATTCCCACTTCAACATTCTGCACTCGGCGTTCGGCATTCGACATTAAATAGAAGCAAGAACCGAGATATAAGAACCTAGACTTTATTCATTTCGATACGAGATTCGTATTGTTCACGAATACACCACTTCTTCATTCAACATTCAGAGTTCGATATTCGACATTAGTAAAAATGCCGTACTTCATATTTCGTACATCGTATTTCTACTTTACTTTCGTTGCCGGGTTCCCGAATACCGTCTCATTTTTTCCGACCGAGGAGATCACTACGGATCCAGCACCCACTCGGGCCCCTTTGCCTATGGTCACACCAGAGACGATGGTCACGCCCGAACCGATAAACGCGCCTTCTTCCAAGACCACATCGGCATTGACGATGGATCCTGTGCCCACTTGAACGTAGTCTTCTACAGTCACTTTGTGGTCGATAATCGCTCCAGTATGAAAGATGCAGTGACTTCCAACTTTCGCTCCCGCCCCCACCGTCACCTGCGCATTGATAAAGTTGCCATGTCCTAGCACGGCATCTGTGGAAATGTAGGCGCGCTCATGAATGGCATTGATCGGCTGCATTTTCCTATTTTCAAGAAGAAGCTCCACCAAAAATTTGCGGTATTTGGTGTCGTCCACGGCCACAAATGCCTCCGTTTTTTTTTCGATCAACTTTAAGAATCCCTCGTCTTCGGTGCCGCCGAGCACAGGGACATTATTGATTTCGGTACCATGAAGGCTGCTGTCCTCATCCAATAATCCATACACAATCACTTGATTGCTATTGAAAATTTCTAGCGCGGGATGTGCAATGCCTTTGGCGCCGAGGATGATGACAGGTTTGTCCATGGGGGTTTTTAAAGTAATCGTTGCAAAAATACAGCAATTGTGGCGTTTGCACAACGATTCATTTGGAAGGGCTTCGGACTAGGCTTTGGCCGATTTTGCAGGATAGGCATTTTTGTGCACTGCAATACCTTCGGTACAACTCAAGCATGCCTTGGGAGTCAAAGGCTGTACTCGGTTTCCAAGTATGGCTCACAAACTTTCGGAGCACATAATTTTGTTCTGCTGGGAGGCTTTGAAGTAGGGAAAAGCAACGCTCTTTCCACTCCTCTTGGTCGTGGAATTCCCCATAGGCAAACCAGATGGGCAGCACAAAATTGATCAGTAAAAGCTGCACACTTTGCTCAGAAAGGCCGTTGGAGGTGACTTTGCTACTGGGTTTCCCAAAGGTGTAATGTTGTCGCCAATAGGGGGATGGCGGCGTTTGAAAGATTTTTTTAAAGGCGACCAGATCTCCGGATTCTTCCAAAAGGGAGGAAAGCAAGTGGGGAGCCTGTACCAAGACGGTTGCGAGCTGCGCTAGCCGCAGGGTAGGAAAGTTGGCCGGCCGAGCACCCAAAAAAGTCCAGTGCTGTCGGGTAAGCCCTTTTGTCCAACCGTATTTTTTCCGATAAAAATCATGGTCTTTTTTGAGTTGCTGGACATAGGGATCTTCCGAATCCGCTGGTAGCAAGCCTGCTTGACCCAAAAGAATGGCCTCCAAGTGCTGCAGCTGCTCTCGGTTTCTTTTGAGTAGTGTGTAGGGTATAAGCTGCCCCAATTCCTCCATCGGAATTCGGTTGGTATGGTAACCAAAGCAGCGAAATAGCCAGCGGTAGGCAGTTTCTTCCCAATTCCCTTGCGTAGCCTCAAGGACGGCCAGCACCCCCTGGGACTTTTCGCAGAGGCGTTCGACCAAGGCCTTTTCGGAGGCGGAAAAGCGAAGAATTTCCGGAACGGTGGCCAGGGCATGGGCACAGGGAAGGTCAATTTGAAAATCGAGCAGTTGCTGGTAGTTGCGCCAAATGTCGAGGTAGATCTTTCCTTTCAACTCCACCGTAGGCATAGGGGTACCATCCTGCCGGTATACTTGCCGGTCATTTTCCCAAACCAAGTGCAGGACGACGGGATTGTAAGCGGGGTCAGTATCGTGGGCGTGCTGCTTCCATTCAGAAGCCTGCCTATGCACTTCTACATGGCCGTGAAAGGTGATGCCTCCAATGACTACCGATGCATTTCGAAAATCAGGACCTTCTAACGCATTGGAGTGGCCGGCTTGAAGAATTTCAAGGGCTTGCCCATCGGTGGTCGTTAGATTTTTGCGGTCAAAGTACTGGTATTTCCATACCAACTGTAAAAAGTCTTCTTTAAAGTCCATAAAAAATAAGGTTAAAAAGTAACTTCAATATAGTCAAATCCCTTCAACTACGCAAGGGAGGATGGGTTTGCGTTAAAAATTGAAATCTGAAACTTGGAGTGGCTTACTTCAAATAGCGGTCAAGGAGTTCGCGCATTTCTTCCTGAAGTTTTTGGGCTTCTCTACGCGCTACTTTCGCAAAATCCTTTTCCTTTGAAGCATAGATGATTCCTCGGCTGGAGTTGACAAGTAGACCGCAATGGGAGTTCATCCCATAGCGAGCCACATCGGCCAAGCTGCCTCCTTGTGCGCCTACGCCTGGCACGAGCAAGAAGTGTTCGGGCACTGTTTTCCGCACTTCTCCTATTAGTTCGCCTCTGGTAGCACCGACCACGTACATGAGGTTTTCAGGGCTTCCCCATTCCTGACTTTTTTCAAGAACGGTTTGGTAAAGCGCTTTGCCAGAAGCGTCTTGAAGGAGCTGAAAATCCAAGGATCCTGGGTTAGAAGTTAGCGCAAGAAGTATCGCCCACTTGCCCTCAAATTCCAAAAAGGGTGTAACCGAATCCTTGCCCATGTAAGGCGCAACCGTAATGGAATCGAAGTTCATGTGGGTAAAAAAAGCTTCGGCATAGCGGGTGGCCGTATTGCCAATGTCGCCGCGCTTGGCATCCGCAATCGAAAAGATGTGCTTCGGAATCAATGCTTCTACCTTGGCGAGCGTCTCCCAGCCTTTGGCACCATGTGCTTCAAAAAAAGCCGTGTTGGGCTTGTAGGCTACCGCAAAGTCTGCCGTTTCTTCAATGATCTGCTGACAGAAGGAGAAAATCGGATCGGCCTCATTTTGTAGGTGTGCAGGGATTTTTTCAAGGTCCGGATCTAATCCTACACAGAGGAAGGAGGATTTTTGTTGGATCTGGGCAAAAAGCTCGGCTCGGGTCATAGTCGGGAAGAATATGCGTAAAGGTAGAAATTAATCGGATCAACCTTCTTTTGAGCGCTGCAGTCTTTGTGGAACTAGGTGCTCAAAAGCAATTTTTTATTTTTGATCTGCTCTTTCCCACTTGATCCAAGCTCCTGAGAGGGATACTGCTGCCGAAATCAGAAAAAAGAGTAAGCTAAATGCCACCGCTTCGGTCTCTTGGATCCCTGCATAGGAATGGGCATAAACGACGACTAGTTCTCGAGCGCCTACCCCTCCTATTGTCAGCGGCAAGACCGCCACAATCGAGGAAAGCAAAAATACAGCCTGGTAAGCCAGGAAATTATCCTGTACCCCCAACGCAAGCAACAAGCAAAAGACTGAAGCCATTTGGGCAAGTTGGCCAACCAATGACCAGATGATTCCTTGCCAAAAGGAAGGGAGAAAGTTAGAAAAAAACACTTTTTTAAGCAGCCAAAACGCCGGCACCACTCCCAAAGCAGCCGCAAGTAGGAGGATCTTGCTGGTCCAAGTAGCAAATCCTTGCCAAGGGAGTTCGATTAGCCCCAGTAATGCTAGAAGTAGCGCAACTATCGCCACCAATCCCCCAAGGCGATCCAGCAAACTTGCTTTCAGCAGTTCTTTGACAGGCGTTTTAAATTCTTTATTCAAGAGGTATACCTTGTACCCGTCTCCACCTATCCCCCCAGGGAGGAATAAGTTGTAGAACATCCCAATTAAGTAAAGTCGCCAATTTTCCCGAGCGCTGAGTAGGAGAGGGATGTTTGCAAAATAATGATTGAGACGAATAGCGGTGGCGACCTTACTTCCCACAAAGAGCACAATGGCTGGGAGCAGCCAGGGCCAGGAAAGATTTTTGGAAAGCTGAAAAAGTTGATCGGTATCGATTTTTTGAAAAACCAGAACCAAAGCCCCTCCCGTAAGGAGAATTTTTAGGGCAGTTTTCAGCTGATTTTTGACTTGAGACATTGACCTTAGTTGGAGGTTTGCACTTCCTGCTCCCCGGTGTAGAGGCTTTTGATGCGGTAGGTTTTCTTGTCCTGGGATTCAAAATAGGTGCGCACAATGATCTCCGCAATGATGCCTGTAGTGATCAGTTGGATACCTGCCAGGATCAACATGAATCCAAGGATCAGAATGGGACGTCCCCAGATGTCCTCCCCCATGATTTTAAGCACCAAGAGGTACACATTGATAATTCCGCCTAGCAGGAAGGCGAGTAATCCCAGCCCACCAAAGAGGTGGATGGGACGCTGAAAGTATTTTTGAAAAAATAGCATGAGGATCAAGTCGGCCATCACCTTGAAGGTGCGACTGAGTCCGTATTTGGAGGTGCCGTGAATTCGAGGGTGGTGCTTGACATCCACTTCGGTCATCTTGGCGCCCTGCTGCTTTGCCAGAACAGGTATAAAGCGGTGGAGCTCCCCATAGAGTCCCATGTTTTGCGCGATCTCGGCCTTGTACACCCGGAGCGTGCAGCCGTAGTCCTTGAGGTGGACGTTTGTGGAATTTCGAATGATCCAGTTGGCGATTTTGGAAGGGATTTTTCGAAGTACAAATCCATCTTTTCGATTGGCTCTACGGCCTGCTACCACATCCCATTCCTCGTCAATTGCTTTTTGGAGCATACCTGGAAGGTCGGTTGGGTCGTTTTGAAGGTCGCCATCCATGGTGGCAATGTATTCCCCTGTGGCCTGATCAATACCCGCTGCCAGGGCTGTGGTTTGTCCGTAGTTGCGGTTAAAAATCACCAGCTTGGTACGGGTATTTGCGTATTTTTTTACCTCAGCCACCGTGCGGTCGGTGCTTCCATCCTCCACCAAGATTACTTCGTAGTTCATCCCTGACAGCGCGGCATAGGTAGCTTGTAGGAGGGGTTGAATGTTATCTTCTTCGTTGTAAACGGTGATGACGACGGATAAAAGTGGCTTGTTCATAGGATGGAAAGATTCCTCAAAAGTACCCTTTTAACCGCATTTGGTCAAAACGCTTGCTGTTTTTGAATCAAATACCTCCAAAAATCCCAGCTACCTGCAGTATCTTTGGGGATGCGCACTGCTCAACCTTCTGCCGTAATCGCCAATCCCTGGGTGCTGCTACTCCTTTTTTGTGGCTTGGTGGGGCCTTTTGCCCTAGATTTTCACCTGCACTATCCCGACGAAATTTACTACCGAGATGCTGCGGTCAAGATGTTGCAGAACGGCGATTACCTGACTACCTACTTGGGTTCGGGGGAATTGCGCTTCAAGAAACCCATCTTACCCTATTGGGCGGTGCTCGCAGGATTCAAACTCTTTGGAGTGCATGCCTTCGGTTCACGTTTCTTTTTTTTATTGGCAGGTGCCGCCACCGTTGGACTCACCTACCTCCTTGGAAAAATAGTATTTGGGGATCGCAGGATTGCAGGAACTGCAGCCTTGATCTCTGCCTCCAATCCCATTTTAATTTTTGCTGCTACGCGCTCCATTCCCGATGTGTTGTTGGTGTTGACGCTGACGGGAAGTGCCCTGGGCTTTGCTGGCCTTCTTCGAGATGGAGAGCAGGCAAAGAAAAAGTTCCTGTGGTTGCTGTACCTAGGTTTGGCTTTGGCCTTCGAAGTGAAGGGGCTTCCAGCCGTGGCTTTGGGCGGCATAGGCATCTTGTATTTACGATTCAATCCTTGGCAGCGGATTTCCTGGAAAAAACTGCTGTATCTCCCCGCCCTTATTGTGGCTATAGGAATAGCTTTGTTTTGGTTTGTAGCCATGTGGCAGCTTCATGGCCCTGTCTTTCTAGCTGGTTTTTTGGAAGATCAGGTGGGTACACGCGTGACCTCTCGGGTGTTGTTGGTACTTCAAAATGGAACGGTAGCCTCCCTGCTCATAGTAGGCATGTTTCTCCCTTGGGTAGCCTTGGCGATCCCAAAACTGAAGAGCACTTTGGTGACTGCCTGGAAGGAAAATCCGCAATTTTTTGCCTTTGCGATCCTCTGGGGACTGGCGATCCTAGGGATGGGGGCACTGACCAGCAAATTTTACGAGCGCTACCTGCTACCCGTAGCACCCGTGTTGGCCCTTTGGCTTGCCTGGATTCTAGTTCGTGGAGGTGGTTTGGATCGAGCAAAAGGGCTGAAGGTAGCAGCAGTTTTGCTCCTTTCTTTGGTGGCGCTTGTGGTAGGGGTGAACGCTTGGCTGCTTGGTACTGGTTCAGGTGATGGTTGGTCGTTCGTCTATCTTGCTTTAGGGGTTTTATTCTTAGGGTATGGGCTATGGGCCTTCCTTCGGTCTGCTGTCCTGCCTCCAAAGCTGCTTGCGCTTTCTCTGTTATTTCTATTCTTTCAGGTGACAGGGATTACCCGATTGATATCCTTGCCCCACCAAGGGGTTCAGGCGGCAGCGGTCGTGGAAGAGATGGGAGTAGGGGGACCCATTGGCTTTGCGGGCAATTTGCATGAGGGATCGAAGATTCGGATGAGTTTAGGAACCTCCTATGATTTGATAGACTTATCCAGGGAGGGATGGAAGGAAGAAGCCAAAAACTACAGCTACTTGATTTTGGAGGACCGTCTGCTTTCCGAATGGGATACGGTGGGTTATAGGGTGCAGGTCGCAAGTACCCACTTGGACTCCAAAGCAATACCAGACTTTATTCGGGCCAGCAGTTCAGCGGCGCGTGAGGAATTGTGGGTAAAGCAGGGGAGAAGCTATTATTTCCTTCAAAAAAAATAAACCCGAAGGAAAGCCCTTCGGGTTTGCTTGATTAGCTATTTTTCTCTTTGTGCTTTTCCAGCTGTCTCCGTAGCCCTTCTACTGCCTCGTCTGCCGCCGCCTCAAAGGAATCGTCTTGGTTTTTGGCAAAAAACTGCTTCCCGGGAACGTTTAGTTTGATTTCTACCAGCTTGTTCTGATTTTTCTCATTTTTATCCAGTCTCAAAAACACTTCTCCATCCAAAATGCTGTCGAAGAATGTATCTAGTTTGTCGGCCTTCTTCTGAATAAAATCGATCAATTTTTGATCCGAATCGAAGTGAATGGAGTGCATCTGTAGTTTCATAATAGAAGGGATTAAAGGTTAACTAAAAAGGTACTTAAGCTTTTGGGTGTGCTTGTTCAAACACTGCCTTGAGTTTCTCCATGGAGTTGTGGGTATATACTTGGGTGGCGGCCAGGTTGGCATGGCCGAGCAAATCTTTCACTGCATTAAGGTCTGCCCCCTTGTTGAGCAAATGGGTAGCGAAGGTGTGGCGGAGCAGGTGAGGACTTCGTTTCGAGTTTTGCGCAAATAGGTCCAAGTAGTGCTTCACGATCCGGTAGATGAGCATGGAGTAGGCTTTCTCGCCTTTGTTGCTGCGAATAAAGTAATCTTCCCCTTCCAACTTGAGGAAATGGGCTTCCACCACTTTTTTGTAGTCCGCGATATTTCGCTGTAGTGATTTGGTCAAGGGGATGATGCGTTCTTTTTGTCTTTTCCCCAAGACCTTCACCTGTTCCTCCTGAAGGCGGATATCCTTCCACTTCAATGCGGTAAGTTCGGAGAGGCGCACCCCGGTGAGGTATAGAAATTCGAGGACCATTCGGTCCCGCTGTCCTTCAAAGGTGGGGGCGTAAACCTCCTCTTCCAAAACAGATTCAATGGTTGTTTCCTGCAAAAACTCGGGTAGCTTTTTGGGGCTTTTTAGTGATTTTAGCTTGTAGGTAGGATCCTTCTGAATGATTTTGGAGCGCATCAAAAACTTGTAGAAGGAGCGAAGTGTGGCCAACTTGCGGTTCACGGTAGTTTGGCTCATCCCCTGCTCTACCAAATCGATAATCCATGCGCGCAAGTCAGGATGGGTACAGTGGGAGAGGTCGTCTATTGAAAAGGATAGATTCACAAAGTCCTGGGCTTGTTCCAAGTCTTTTCGATAGGCTAGCACGGTATGCGCGCTGCTCCTTTTTTCGTATTCCAAGTAGTTGATAAACGAATCAATCATGGGATGAATTTGCTACTTAAGATACGTTTATTTTTCAAATAGGTTGGTGTAAAAAATCAGGGGTACAAATCAAGCGTTGGTGAGCTGTCAAAAAAATGGAGAGAGATTGCGGAGGGATCAAAAAAAAAGCACCAGCCGAACGACTGGTGCTTTGTATATAGGACAAATGCCTACGCAATTACTTCATGAATTCTTCCTGAAGCTTTTGCTTGTAAGCAGCCTTGATAACTTGTTCTCTTCTTTTCACAGAAGGCTTAGTAAACGCCTGACGGGCTCTCAATTCACGAACCGCACCGGTTTTGTCAAACTTCTTCTTAAAACGCTTAAGCGCCTTATCGATAGATTCGTTTTCTTTAATGTTGATTATGATCATAGCTGTACACCTCCTTTCGGATTGCAAATGTACAGGTTATCTTTTTAATTCCAAGGCAAAATTAAAAAATTGGTCAACGGCTAATGGTCCACAGTTAATTTTTTGTCAACGGTTCACCGTCCACAGACGACAGCAGATTGTAATTGTAGAGACAAAGCGTACTATAACCACAATTGACTGTGGTCTGTCGACCGTTAGCTGTTGACCGAGTGATTATTGAATTTCTAATTGTAAGATTGCGGATAACCTGATCTCATCTATGTTGGGGAACTAACAAAAATAGGCTGTCCCGAAAGAGACAGCCTATTTTAAGTACTTGTATTTCCGTGAATTATTTTGTGCGTATCAGAAACAAAGCCTGAAGTCCGCCACAATCTGCCGTTGACTGTTGACAGTTCGCTGTTGACCGAAATTAATCAACAACTTTTTCAGCCAACACCACAATTGTATTTTGCTTTACTTCAACCACGCCACCTTCTACCTGAAGAGATTGCTTGCCTTCAGCTGTAGTGAAGGAAACCAAACCTTTGGCCAAGGCAGACACAATCGGTGCGTGATTCGCGAGTACTTGAAATGCTCCCAAAGCTCCAGGAAAGGTAGCTTCGCTCACTTCTCCTTGAAAAACTTTTTTATCTGGTGTAACGATTTCTAAGTGCATGGTGTATTCTATCTTCGGTAATTGGACTCATCCTGCCTCTAGGCCTTTGGATTGCTTCCAAAGGCAGGGCTGAGAAGAAATTTATTTTACTTCTGCGAGCAATTTTTCTCCTTTAGCGATGGCATCTTCGATGCTACCTACCAAGTTGAACGCCGCTTCTGGCAAGTGATCAAGTTCGCCATCTAGGATCATGTTGAATCCTTTGATGGTGTCTTTGATGTCAACCAATACTCCTTTAAGACCGGTAAACTGCTCGGCTACGTGGAAAGGCTGAGACAAGAAACGCTGCACACGACGTGCGCGGTGTACTACTTGCTTATCCTCTTCAGAAAGTTCTTCCATACCCAAGATGGCAATGATGTCCTGAAGTTCTTTGTAACGCTGAAGGGTTTCCTTTACGCGCTGCGCACAGTTGTAGTGATCGTCTCCCAAGATATCTGGAGAGAGGATTCGTGAAGTAGAGTCCAAAGGATCTACAGCAGGGTAGATACCCAATTCAGCGATCTTACGAGACAATACCGTAGTAGCATCCAAGTGAGCGAATGTGGTCGCTGGAGCCGGGTCAGTCAAGTCATCCGCAGGTACATATACTGCCTGTACGGAAGTGATAGATCCATTTTTAGTAGAGGTGATTCGTTCCTGCATGGCACCCATTTCTGTTGCCAAAGTTGGCTGGTAACCTACTGCAGAAGGCATACGTCCAAGAAGTGCGGACACTTCGGAACCTGCCTGTGTGAATCGGAAAATGTTGTCGATGAAGAACAAGATGTCTTTTCCTTGTCCTGAGCCATCTCCATCACGGTAGTATTCCGCAAGGGTAAGACCAGTAAGGGCCACGCGAGCACGTGCTCCTGGAGGCTCGTTCATTTGTCCAAACACGAATGTTGCTTTGGATTCTTCTAGTTTCTTGAGGTCTACTTTAGATAGATCCCATCCGCCTTCAGTTTCCAAACTATGGATAAAGTCGTCACCGTAGGTTACGATGCCTGACTCGATCATTTCTCTCAAAAGGTCATTTCCCTCACGGGTTCTTTCTCCTACACCCGCAAATACGGACAAACCAGAATAGGCTTTCGCGATGTTGTTGATCAATTCCTGGATCAATACTGTCTTGCCTACCCCTGCCCCACCAAAGAGACCAATTTTACCTCCTTTGGCATAAGGCTCGATCAAGTCGATTACCTTGATACCAGTGAATAATACTTCGGTAGCAGTGGAAAGATCTTCAAATCGTGGCGCAGAGCGGTGAATTGGAAGACGCTTGCCTGCTGGCACTTGTGGAAGACCGTCGATGGCTTCACCTACTACATTGAAAAGTCGGCCTTTGATGCCTTCGCCAGTAGGAACAGAGATGGGCTGACCCAAATCTCGCACTTCCATGCCGCGAACCATACCTTCTGAAGAATCCATTGCGATGGTTCTTACTCGGTCTTCACCTAGGTGCTGCTGCACTTCCAACACGACCTTCTGGCCATTGTCTTTGGTGAGTTCTAGCGCATCTAAGATGTTAGGTAGTTTTCCGCCTTCAAAGGATACGTCCACTACAGGGCCGATTACCTGAGTTATCTTGCCAATATTTGCCATTTTATTTGAGGAAAGGTAAAAAGAGACTCTTCTATAATTCGACCGCAAAATTAGTGAGAAAAGCCTTAAACCAAAGGATATTTGGAAAAATTAATCAGAATTGATTCAGAAAATTGTTGCGTGAGGCGATTTTTGAATTCAGCTAGCAGTTACTTTAGATCCAATCGCCTTGCGAATAGAAAGGCTTTGGTCCAATAAGCGCTTCTCAGGTAATCTTCGGTCACTCCAAGTGAGGTAGAAGCATGTATAAAACGCACCTTATTTTTTTGTGCTTCTGTAACTATTCCGGTATGGGTTACCTCTTTTTTCTTTTTTCCAGTGGCAAAAAATAAGACATCCCCAGGGCGAATCTTGCGTTCAGGAATTTTTTTACCCAGCTTACTTTGAGCTGTAGATGTTCTTGGGACTTTGACCCCTACCGAAGCAAAGGAATGGTAGACCAAGGCGGAGCAATCCATTCCTGCCCGTGTAGTGCCCCCATAACGGTAGGGCGTACCGCGGTAGGACTTGGCCGTTTGAATGATCGTAAATTCCGGGGAAGATTTGGCGGCCCTTCGTTTACTGCCGCAGCTGCTAAAAACGGAAAGCGCAAAAACACACAAAAAAAAGTAGGTTGCGGAAGGGAAATAGATTCGTTTCAATGGAATTTGTTTGGGCTGTTTCAAGTTTACCTCTCAAACGAATAAATTCAAAAGAATTTTCACATTAAATAAATCCAACCCGCTTCAAGCATAGACTTTCAAGCGGGATTGTATCTTTACTGCAATTCTAAACCTATTGCTCCATTTATGCACATTCAGCAGTTTTACGACGAAGGGCTAGCCCATGCTAGCTATGCCATCTTGAGTCAGGGAAAAATAGCCTTGGTCGATCCAGGAAGAAATCCAAAGCCTTACTATGACTTTGCCGAAGCCCATGCTGCTCAGATTGTTGCCGTTATTGAAACTCACCCGCATGCCGACTTTGTAAGTTCGCACCTGGAGTTCCATAAAAATGAAGGAGCTACTATCTACGTGTCCAAGCTTGTGGGTGCAGCCTATCCACATGTAGGTTTTGACCAGGGTGATTTCTTCACGCTGGGTGCCATCACCCTTCATGCGCTCCATACTCCTGGACACTCCCCCGACTCCATCAGCATCTTGTTGAAGGATCCAGAAGGAAAAGATCATGCGTTATTCTCGGGAGATACGCTATTTATTGGTGATGTAGGTCGGCCTGACCTCCGCGAGAAGGCGGGCAACCTGACCGCTCAGCGCGAGGAGCTAGCAAAAATGATGTACCATACCGTGCAGCAAAAGTTGAAGCCCTTGGCAGATGATGTCTTGGTTTTCCCGGCACATGGAGCAGGATCCCTTTGCGGTAAAAATTTAAGCGATGCACGTCAGTCCACCATTGGGGAGCAGCGGGCTACCAACTGGGCCTTTTCAGCACCTGACGAAGCAATTTTTGTGGATACCCTACTTCAAGGACAGCCTTACATTCCAAAGTATTTTGGGTATGCTGTGGACCTAAACAAGCAAGGTGCAGCCGCCTACCAGCGGTCCATTTCCCAGGTGTCTATCTGGCCAGAGGGAGCTACCCTTCCTGCGGATGCTTTGGTGATTGATACCCGAAAGCAAGATCTATTTGCCGCAGGCCATATTCCTGGTTCGATCAACATCATGAATGGGGGCAAGTTTGAAACCTGGCTCGGTTCCATAGTGGGTCCTGAGGAGAACTTTTTTTTGGTGGCGGATACTGCGGCTGAACTTGAAATTCTAATTCACAAAACTGCTAAAATTGGCTATGAGCAGTTGATTCAAGGAGCGGTAGTTCGTCCTGCTGGGATGACAGCAACCGGAACATCCTTCGACCTTGCTGCATTCAAAGCCAACCCAGAGGCCTATACGCTAGTAGATATCCGTAGCCGGGATGAAAAGGCCGGCACCCCTATTTTTGAGGGAGCCTTGAATATTCCGCTGCCCGAACTTCGAGAGCGAGCGCATGAAATTCCACAGCATAAGCCTGTATTGATTCATTGTGCGGGAGGCTATCGCTCGGCAGCAGGAGTAAGCATTGTTGCCAATGAAGTGAAGCAAGTGCCCGTACTAGATTTTAGCGAAGCTATCAAAGACTTCCAAACAGCGGCACATTAAGAATTGTCGACAAACGACAGTTCATAGACCACGGTTCACAGACGGTCCACGGCTCCCCTTTTCGACAAAAGATGCAACTATAATGCGATGATTGAATTCATAACTATCAGTAAATTAAGGAGTTGAACTTCTTGCAATTTTACAGGAGGTTGATGTATTAAACTAAATAGTTGTAATATCAACGACAATTTCGATTGATAACTTGTAAAATTTTCTATTACATTTGAAATATGTAATACGCTAGTTTATAGCTACAATCTACCCAAATTTGAGGTGATAAACGAATATTTTTAGCTTCTATATGCTAGTTATGCGTCATGCTTTAGAAGAAACCACTCACTTGGAACAGCCTAATTGAGAACGAGAAATGATTGAAATAAAAAAATATTTCCAAAAAATGGTTCCTATTTCTGAAAAAGATTGGGAGTTCTTTTCATCTAAACTTATAAAACGTGAATTTGCCAAAAAATCAATAATTTTAAAAGTAGGTCATAAAGAAAACTACTTATCTTTTATTGAAAAGGGAATTGTTAGAAAATGTATTCCTCAAGAATTTGATGATTTAACTTTTGAATTTGCATTCGTCAATAATTTTGTGTCCGCATATGATTTTTTCTTGACACAAGAACCATCAACTTACCAGTTAGAAACCTTAACAGACACTATACTCTGGAGTGTATCGTATAA
>CAMDLI010000039.1 GCA_945901615.1 Spirosoma fluviale | reverse complement strand
ATTCCCTTGGCAGTGTTTACCTGATCTTCCCAAATAGGAAAGGTTCTCATGTAGGTATGAAGGTGTCCAAAAAAGAACACTTTTACTCCTTCTTTTTCAAGAAGGGATACTAAATCTTGAAACTTTCGATCGCCATAGGTACTTGGGCCGCTCCAAGTGTTGCCATAATCGTCTTCATCTGCAGAATATGGCGCGTGATGCATCAACACTACTTTCCAATGAGCAGTACTTTTTTGAAGTTCATTTTGTAACCAAATGTACTGACTACCTCCTTTTTGGAGATTTTTGGGTTGGTTTGAATCTAGAATAAAAAAATCTCCAAGCCCATAGCTAAGTGCATAATATCCTTTTTCTTCCGCCTGGGGATGGTAGTAATTGAACCAGTGCAAGTCTCCTTCCCCATTTCCAGGAACAGGTAGGTTAGGGATTCTAGAGTAGAGTGCTGAGCTTCCAGGAAAAAATTCTTGGGTCCACTGCCACTTTTGTTTTTTCTGACCCCCGTCAGTGAGGTCACCGAGGTGGATTGTAAAGTCTACTCTCTCGTCCCAAAGTAGGGAGCCAATTTTTTCATTGATTTGTGGGCGAGCTTCTGTATCGGAGACTACGCCAAAAACAATCGGTTGGTCTGTTGAAGGAGCAGTCCGAAACGTCAAAGGGCCGGAGTTTAGAATTTTCCCGGAGGAGTCTTGTGCGAGTAGTTGATAGAAATAAGGGGTGCCTGGTTGTAGGTTTTCGATTTGAGGACTATATAGATTTTCTTTTACAGGCAAAAGGAAGGTCGAATCTTTTAGGGGTAGGGAAGTACCGTATTTAAGATATGCTTGTGCTTTTCGATCCAATTCAAAGGTGATTTGCATCCCTGTGTTCTTGAGCGGGAAAAGGTAGGGTTCAGCCAGAAAATGGAAGCTGTTTGGAAAGCGAAGGCCTTTCTTTTTCCACTCTTGATGATTTTGAAAGCGTTGTTGAATTTGCTTCTCGGTGAGCGCAAGCTCAAAGTAGCTGAGGTGCTTCACCCAATGGTCCAGACTCATTTGTGGTTCCTGCTGAAGGTAGGATTGAAGTAGGAGCTTACCTTTCTCAGGAGAGAGCTGCTCTTGTGAGATTTGTTTTCCATTTTCCCAGACCGTTAGTCTGCCATTTTCAAGGGTAAGTACTAAATGAGTGAAATACTCTTCCCAAAATTGCTGTGCTACTTCTCGGTTGTCTAAGTTCCATTTTTCATTCCAATGGCCAAGAAGTGACTTTTTTCCTAAAAAAACCTCAAAACCTATGGGTTGATTGATGTGCTGCATCAGCCAAAACTCTAGTGTAAATGCAGATGCTCCAGTTATTAGGGAATCGGTAGGCAATTGATATTGGGCGGAGAGGCGCTGGTTGATCCTCGGAACCAGGGGTAGGGCTTGCCTGTTTTCAAAAGGCCGCAGGCTTAGGCTATCTTGAAAAAGTGGGCTTTGTGCATTCCTTGGCAGGCCAGGATTGGGCCAAAACCATTTTTCCCAACTAGGGGTTTGACCCATGGAAAGGGTGGAAAAGTGAAGAAAAATTACGAATACTGTAAGTTGGAAACTTTTCATGGCCCGATGATTTTGGACAAACCTAGGCAATCACTGTTTACTTTATGTGAACAAGGAATTAAGTTTCATGATGGATGCCTTTCAGAAGTAGTATTCCATTTTTGTTTGCCAACCTTTATTTATAGAACGCTAAATTTGCAAAGATGAATCACTCTTTAGACAATCCAATTTGGACGGCTTTGAATTCAGATGTTGTCCCCTATGTTTTCCGGAGAGGTAACGCAGTGTTTATTGATCGGAAAATGGGATTCTTTGCTGGGCTTCCCAGCTATGAGGTCGAGCAATTGGATCAGTTGTATGCTGTGATGGATCCAGGAATGCGGGTGATCCTATTCACCCTTGGTTTTTTGGAATTGGATGCCAAATGGAAGGTGCGTAATGACAATGCCTTGTTGCAGATGGTCTTCGAAAGTCCTTCAATCAACTTGCCCCTGGATTCAAACATTCGGGCACTTGCTGCGGCAGATGTCCCCGATATGTTGGCCTTAACTCAGTTGGCCAAGCCTGGACCATTTTTAGAAAAGACGATCGATTTTGGAGGTTATTTTGGGTATTTTGTGGAAGGAAGACTGGTTTCCATGGCAGGAACTCGCCTGGCGGCAGGTCCCTACACCGAAGTGAGTGCAGTTTGCACGCATCCAGACTTTGTGGGGAGGGGATTGGCGAAACTCGTTTTACCCCATGTAGTGAATTACATTCAGCAACGCCATCAAATTCCTTACCTTCAACTTTACCCAGACAACCTACCGGCCTACCGATTGTATCAAAGATTGGGATTTGTGGAGCGAGCCAACTCGCGCGTTTATGTATTAGAAAAATAAAAGGCAAGTCCTAAATTTTAACTAACTATTAATTCTACCTCTATTTTTTTTAGTTTGGATTCATCCAAATTAATCTAGGTAACTCTGGGTACTTTTTTTTCTTTTTTTGACTCGTGAATTCTCTCTAAAATTCTAATTTTTTCTTTTAAAATCTTTATTTAATTCATTCTGATAAGGATTTTGGCTGTCGATTGGTGGTAACCTAAAATTAATTCATGTTTTGGTAAAGGAGGGTTAATAGCCAAGGAATAGTGGTAATCTAGCTTTGTAGTCTTAAGGTAAAACCCATTATTTATTTAACAGACACATGAGTAATCAAAAAAACACATGGCGAGGAATATTGACAGCATGTCTGATATTCATCTTCAATCTTTCTTTTGCCCAGCAGGTGCTGGTATCAGGAAAAGTAAGCGATTCCAAAAATGGACCACTTCCTGGGGCCACTGTTTTGGTAAAAAGTACCACTAGAGGTACGGTCACAGGCATCGATGGTTCGTTTTCTATTCAGGCCGCAAGCACAGAAACGCTTGTGTTCTCCTTTGTAGGATTTGAGAGCAAAGAAGTTTTGGTTGGCAATCAGTCAGTAGTCGATGTACAACTGACAGAAGGCTTTGCACTTTCTGAAGTGGTTGTCACTGCACTTGGCGTAGAAAGAGAGACCAAAGCGTTGGGCTATTCCGTGCAAACTGTAGACGGTTCACAGTTTACTGAAGCAAGAGAGACAAACGTAATCAACTCTTTGAGCGGTAGAGTAGCAGGTGTACAAATCACAAACTCTTCTTCAGGGGTGGGTGGATCTACTCGAGTAACCATCCGAGGGGAGTCTTCTTTGAACATCAATTCCAACCAGCCACTTTTTGTAGTAGATGGAGTTCCCATCTCAAATAGCATTGTAGGTTCTTCTGGACGATCAAACCAGGAAGCAGATTATGGAAATGCTGCTGGTGAAATCAACCCAGATGATGTGGCATCTATGACCGTTTTGAAAGGTCCAGCTGCTGCTGCCTTGTATGGCTCAAGAGCTTCGAATGGTGCGATTTTGATCACTACTAAATCAGCAAAAAATAAAAAAGGCTTGGGTGTGAGCATCAATACCAACACTACTTTTGACGAAGTGTTGCGTTTGCCTCAGTGGCAAGACAAATATGGCCAAGGCAATAACGGTGTGTTTTCATTCGTGAATGGTGCTGGAGCAGGTATCGCAGACGGTGTGGATGAAAGTTGGGGCCCTGAGATGGATAAAGGCTTATTATTACCTCAATTTGATTCGCCAAGAGATGTATCTGGATTTAGAGGTGGAGATAGAAATGCTCCTGCTACAAGTAAAATCACAGCTACTGAATGGGTTTCTCGTCCAAACAATATCAACGAGTTTTTCCAAACGGGCGTAACAACTTCCAACAACATCGCGCTTGAAGGAGCAAATGAAAAATCTAATATCCGTTTCTCTTGGACCAACTTGAACCAAACAGGTACTGTTCCAAACACAGATTTGAAGCGAAATACGCTAGCCATGAATGGCGGTATCAACGTGACGGATAAGTTCTCCATCAATTCTACGTTCAACTTTCAACGTTCTGAAAGTGGTAACAGACCCAACATTTCTTATGGTACAGAAAGTTTGATGTACTTATGGATCTGGTACGGAAGACAGGTAGACACAAGAAACCTAAGAAACTACTGGCAGCCAGGATTGGAAGGAGTTCAACAGTTTAACTACAACTACAACTACCACGACAATCCGTACTTCAACGTGTATGAAAATACCAACGGACAGGCGAAGGACAGAATGTTTGGTAACGTATTCGCTACCTACAAGTTTACTCCAAAGTTGAGCTTGATGGTAAGATCAGGTTTGGATACTTACAACGATCTAAGAGATAGAAAAAGAGCATTCAGTACACAGCGTTTTCCTAAAGGAAGCTACAGAGAGGAAGCCTTGTATTTCTCTGAGCAGAACTCTGACTTCTTGCTTACTTATTCTGAGACAACCAAGTCAACCTGGTCTTACAGCCTTGCCTTGGGTGGAAACGCGATGCGTCAGAACAACAAATATGTGGATACTTCAGCTCCTCAGTTGTTGATTCCAGGTATCTACAATTTCACCAACACGGCGGTAAACCTTCAGGTTAACCAATTTACTTCTGAGAAGCGCATCAACTCCTTGTATGGATTTGGACAGATCGGATACAAAAACGTCCTTTTCTTGGATGTAACAGGCCGAAATGACTGGTCAAGTACTTTACCAGTATCCAACAATAGCTATTTCTACCCATCTGCTACCTTGAGTGCAGTGATATCTGATATGGTGACCTTGCCTAGCGCAATTTCCTTCCTCAAGTTGAGAGGTGCATTTGCAGAAGTAGGTAACGATACTGATCCTTATTCATTGACTAACGTGTACAACACAGCTACGGCTTGGGGTAGTATTCAAGCGAAATCAGAATCGAGTCGATTGTCAAATGCAGATTTGAAGCCTGAGCGTACCGCTTCATTTGAAGCAGGTGTAGACATGCGATTTTTGAACGGAAGACTTGGATTGGACTTCACTTACTTTGATAACCGAACCAGAAATCAAATCATCCCTATTGAATTGGATATCGCTACTGGCTATGCTTCTCGAATCATCAATGCAGGTGAAATCCAGAACAAAGGTCTAGAAGTGATGCTTTCTGGTACACCAGTTCAAACTGCAAGTGGCTTCACTTGGAATTTCTTTGCCAACTTCACCCGTACCAGAGGTTATGTATTGGAGTTGACTGAAGGGTTGACTACTTACACGCTAACAGGCACCAACGGAGCGAATATTCAGGCTCGCGTAGGTGAGCGAATGGGTAATATTTATGGCGCTGGTTTTGAGCGAGTTGCAGATCCTGCTTCTCCTTATTTTGGCCAAATCGTGCACAACACCTCTGGAACACCTATCACTGCGCCTACCTTGGTAAAGCAGGGAAATTACAATCCTGACTGGATGCTAGGTATTCAAAACAACTTGAACTACAAAGGTATTTCACTAGGTTTCTTGTTTGACTACCGTCATGGAGGTATCGTGGTATCCAGAACCAAGACCATCGGATCTACCTCTGGTCAGTTGGAAGAAACCTTGTATGGACGTGAAAACGGATACGATTTGGCAGTAGCTGGAAATGGAATTGTTTCTCCAGGTGTGATCAAAAATACGGACGGTTCTTTTACACCTAACACTATCAAAATCACTTCTAGAAACTGGCACAACAGATACTACGAGCGTAACAACGTAGAAGCGGCTAAATATGACGCCACTTTCTTGAAGCTAAGAGAAGTGACCATCGGATACAGCATTCCTAAGCGTCTACTTTCCAAGTTTCCAGTTCAGGATGTGAAAATCTCCCTTGTAGGAAGAAATCTTGCGCTATGGACCGAAAACCCTCACTTTGACCCAGAGACCATGGCGATGAGAGGCGGAACTTTGATCCCAGGTGTGGAAGACATGTCCTTGCCATCTTCAAGAAACATAGGATTTAACCTTAATGTCAAGTTCTAATCCTTGCTAGAGGATAAGGACCATCAAAAAAAACAACTATGAAAATCAATAAACTATCTATCAGCGGATTGGCACTGGGTCTCCTTCTTGGAGTGAGTGCTTGTGACAAAGATTTCGAAGAGGTCAATGTCAATCCAAATAGCCCAGAGGCGGTTTCTTCCGCTTTGCTTTTGCCAAACGTCATCCGAAATACCACCAACGAAATTGCTGGAAACGCATGGGGCTTGGGTAACTTGGTGATGCAGTACACGGCAAAAATCCAATTCACCAACGAAGATCGCTACAACTGGGGTCCTCAGGGTAACCCGTACAACTCTTTCTATGGTGCTTTGCGTGATATCAACAACATCGTTGAGCTATCTGGAAAGGCTAACCAGAAAAACTATGTCGGAGTAGCCAAGGTAATGCGAGCACACTTATTTGCTTACATGACAGATGTGTATGGAGAGATTCCTTACGCTGATGCTCTCCAGGCAAAAACTGGGGTCAATTACCCAAAGTTTGATACCCAAGAATCCGTTTACAAAGCCATTTTGGTGGAATTGGAAGAGGCAAATGCCATGCTAGGTACAACTTCTGAGAAAATCGAAGGCGATATCTTGTTCAACGGAAATGTGACCCTTTGGAAAAAGTTTGCAAACTCCCTTAGACTACGCATGTTGATGCGTCTTTCGGATCGTCAAAATCCTGCGGTGGCACTTCAGGCTATTGTAAGCAACCCAACTCAGTCTCCAATTTTCGCTTCAGAAAGTGAGCAAGCTGTTCTTCAGTATTTGGCTGACGTTCCCAACCAGCATCCGCTATTCACCACCCGTTCTGGTTCTCACGACGAAATTCGATTGAGCGAGAATTTGGAGAATGCGTTAAAAGATTTGAATGATCCTCGTTTGTTTGCCTATGCGCAACCTACCACCGCATCTGGAGCTGGGGTTCTTGGGGCAGTTACTGCCTATGATGGAGTTCCAAATGGATTGGGTGATGAGGAAGCATTAAAATACGCTCCTTCTGGAGATCCAACGAAAGGTGGATCCAACTTTATTTCAAGAGTAGGTTTGCTTTGGTCTTGCCAGGCATGTTCCTCTCAAGCAAATGCTACGGGATACCAAGCAATTTTGATGAGCTATGCTGAAGTTCAGTTTATCTTAGCAGAAGCAAGAGAGCGTGGATTTATTACTGTGGGAACGGCTGAAGATTACTACAAAAAAGGAGTACAGGCGTCCGTGAATTATTACAGAGCACGGTACACGGCAATTAGCCAACCCACAATTGCAGCTAAGTTAGTTGTAGATGATACCTATTTTGCGCAAGCAAAAGTGAGCTATACAGGTACTACGCAGGAAAAGCTTGTGAAGATCGGTACCCAAAAATGGATTGCTCTTTACTTCAGTGGTTTAGAATCTTGGCATGATTGGAAGCGAACAGGTTTCCCAACGATTAAGCCAGGGCCAGCAGCGTTTATCAATACCGTTCCTGTCAGATTCATGTATCCTAGTAATGTTCAATCCTTGAATGGTGATAATTACAAGGCAGCCATTGGAAGACAAGGCGCAGACGCGATAACTACCCGAGTTTGGTGGGATATCAAATAGAACATCAACTTTAAGTTTTACCATTTTTGGAAATCTACCTGATCCTTCGGGTAGATTTCCTTTAATTTAAATAAGCTATGATCAAGCACACCTTACTAATTGCTCTTGTTTTTGGTTTTTCCTTCGGGCTATCTGCTCAAACCAAAAGTACCAAAACAGAAAACATTGTTTTAATAACACTCGATGGCCTGAGATGGCAGGAATTATTCAAAGGGGCTGATTCCCTTTTGGTGAATGATACCGAGATGATTAAGACTCCAGGATCTCTAATGCAAGAGTTTTGGGATGCTAATCCACTTAAGCGAAGAGAGATGCTATTTCCATTCCTTTGGAGTACTGTTGCCCAGAAGGGGCAGCTTTATGGCAATAGAGCTTATGGGAATAATGTGGACAATAGCAATAAAATGTGGTTCTCATACCCAGGTTACAATGAAGCATTAAGTGGCTTTGCCGACGATGCCCGCATCAACTCCAACGATAAAGTCAACAACCCCAACGTTACATTTTTAGAATACCTCAATCAGATGCCTGCTTACAAAGACAAGGTATTCGCCTTTGGAAGCTGGGATGTGTTTCCTTACATCGTAAACGAGGAGCGAAGTGGGGTACCTGTAAACGCAGGATTTGATCTAGCGGAAGGCCCTAACTTAACTCCAGTAGAGCAAACCGTAAATCGCCTTCAGCAAGAGATCAGAGGTCCTTGGGGAGGAGTTCGCTTGGATCCATTTACACACCATTTTGCATTGGAAACCATCAAAACCAAGAAGCCTAGAGTAGTGTACATCGCCTATGGTGAAACAGACGATTGGGCACATGATGGGGAATACGATCAATACCTTTGGTCAGCGAAGCAAACTGATAAGTACATACAGGAGGTTTGGGAAACCTTGCAGTCAGATCCTTTTTACAAGGACAAAACGACCTTGATTGTGAGTGTAGATCATGGAAGGGGCACTTCGAGAACGAGTTGGAAAAGCCACGGCGAAAAATTGCCAGAGGCAAGCCAAATTTGGATGATTGCCATTGGGCCTGATACGCCTGCTTCGGGTGAAATGAAGGTTAAAGGACAGTGGCATTCTTCCATGATCGCTAGAACGGTCTATCAACTTTTGGGCTTATCCTATCCAGATTCCAAAGCAGCTCCTGCTATCAAAGAAATGTTGAAGTGAGACCTTGGATCCTTTTTTTACTACTAGTATCAGGAGGAGCTCTTTTTTCTTGCCAACGGAATATTTCTCAATACGCCTCTCCAACCTATGGAGAGGCGTATTTTTTACCCAATAGGTCTGTAGCAGAGCTCCAAATGAATCCGAACCTTTGGGTTGACTTGAGTACAGATTGGATGTATTTGGGTGCTGATTCACTTCCAGGGATTTTTCGTGACCTACCTCGTTTAAGTCAACCAAGTGAAAGGCTATCCCTGCCCCATCGGCTGAATCTACCCAATCATTCCCTCTGGTACGAGAAGGAGGTCTTTCTTGCCCCAGGAATACTTCAGGTTTCGGGTGACGATGGAGTTCAAGTCTGGGTAAATGGAAAGCAGGTCCACCGTTCTAGGCCAGGCAACCAATTTGAGGTATTGGACTCGGGTCGGGTGCAACTTCAGGTGCGTGTGATCAACAATGCCATGGCTGGTGGGTTGAGAAAGGTGCAGTGGATCTCTTTAGCTAATTTTTTGGTACTGGAAAAGCAGACGCATCGATTTGCCGATTCAGTACTCGCAGTGCGAAAAGTCCAGGTTTTACAAAACGAAAAACTCAAAAAACCGTTGAGCCTCCTGTCCTGGGAGGAACAAAAAGAAGTAACTCGAGCGCTGCCAATCCTGCTTGCCGAGCCCAATGTATTGCTAGGTGCTGATGGGAGCTGGTTTGTTCGCTGGGTAAGCGAACATCCTGGCGAAGCTAGGGTAGTGCTTGCTTCAGGGGAAGAGATTTTGGTTAGTTCTTCAACCGGTGTCTTCACCCTGCCTGCCTCTACGCAGGATTTTTCTTTTCATTTGTATCAGGCAAATGCCTTTCAGGGCCAATATTCATTTGTGATGCCCCAGTTGAAATCCGATTCCATCCGTGTAGCGCTTTGGGGAGATTCACAAGGGGGCTGGCGCGCATTTGAAAAATTGTCTGAGCTAGTGAAAAAGAAAGAGGTTGACTTGAGTATTGGGGCCGGTGACTTGGTGGCCAATGGATCGGAAGCCAAATCTTACCTATCTTTTCTGCAGGTGCTTTCTGGCATGCAGAGTCCCCAACTTTTGGTGCCAGGCAATCATGATTATGATGGAAATTACGATTCGCTTTACCCTAAAGCGCTGCGTACCTATCTGATGCGTGACAGCGAGCCAACTTATGGATTCCACCGGATCGGTCCTTTGGCTGTCATGACCTTGGATCCAAATGCCTATTTTCCGGTAAGTCTACCAGCAGCTTCTGCACAAAGGGAAGCACTTGAAGCGGTATTTGCTTCTTCAGACTGGCAAGAAGCCCCTTGGCGCATGGTAGTGCTGCACCAGCCTCCCTATTCCCAAGGCTGGCCAGGGTATCATGGGGAAAATAGCATCCGTGAGGTACTCGAACCTTATTTTCACCTGGGATGGCTGGACCTCGTTGTGGCGGGCCATACCCACGATTACGAGCGGATGAAACGTGATTTTTCGGGTCATGCAGTTCATTTTTTTATTGTTGGTGGTGCCGGTGGTGGCTTAGAGCCTAAGGATCAATCCTCCTCTTTTCCAAAAATGGACCAGCTGATAAAAGAGCATCATGTTGGTGTTTTAGAATTGAATCAGCGTGAACTGGTTTGGAAAGTGTTTGATCTTGAAGGCGCGCTTTTGGATTCCCTAGTCTTTAAAAAATAAGGGGGGAATTAAAAATCACTAAATCAAAATTCTGAAATAGCGGTTCAATAGCCATTCCTTGACTAGTAAAATCAAAGAGAATAGTGCCCTAGACTAAAATTATCCCTGCATTTGAAAGGATGGGGTCGGAAATAAAGGATTTAGATGTTTACCTCCCTTATTTCCGAATGAGGTGGAGAGTATCAGATTACTCTGTTTTCGCCTTTTTATCAAGCAATAGAAAATCACTGACCACAACCTCCGTGATAAATTTCTTGTCCCCATTTTTATCCGTGTAGCTCCGATTGGTCAACTTGCCTTCTACGGCAATTTCCGATCCCTTATCGGTGTATTTAGCCAAGTTTTCCGCTGGCTTATCCCAAATGACCAAGTTGTGCCAAATGGTTTCTTCTACTCGATCGCCTTTTTGGGATTTGTAGTTTTCATTGGTAGCTAAGGATACATGCCCTAAATATTTCCCGGACTCTAACTGTTTGAGGTCTACTTTGGCACCTAGGTGCCCGATTAGCTGCACTCTGTTTTTAAGTGAATTCATTTGAAAAAAGTTAGTGTGAAAAAATGATTTTGTTTTGGATAAATATTGGAGATTCTACCGAAAACAACCTTCAGTTAATCAATTAAAAACGTTTTTAAACGTTTAAAAATAGGTAATGGCCATCCGGATGAACCCCAATTGAAATGAGTTCATTGCCGAGCAAAGTATTTCCTTCAGAAAATAGGTCCCAATCGAATGGGTTTCAGGAAAGCGGTGAATTAATCCAGGCGATGTTGCAAGGCTCTAAGCGCCATTTCCTTGTATCGAGTCAAGGAGGGTAAAGGTAGGTCAGTTAGCTTAGCTTCCTCATCCCAGGTTCGCATTCGTAACGAAACTTCAAAAAGCGGATCCTTCTCAAATTTTAGAGCTTCCTCCTCCTTCATCGGACCCCCTTGATAGATTAAAGTTTGCTTACTAGCTTCTGAAAGTTTGGTGTAATAGTCAGGATATCGAAAGGTCAGATACCGTTTTGCTTGCACATGGTTTTCAACTAGTTGAGCTATTTTCTCAGAAAAACCTAAACTTCTTAAAAAATCTGCACCAAGTTGTTCATGTCTTTTTACTCCAAATTCACCCATCATTTCTGTAGTTGGACCTTGGGTAATTAGATGGCCTAGGTCATGGAAGAAAGCAGCTAAAATAACTTCTTCATCAAAGCCTTCTCCCTCAGCCAATTGGGCACTTTGGCACATGTGCTCCAGTTGAGAAACGGGCTCTCCTATGTAATCTTCATTCCCATGTTTTTCGTAAAAACCAAAAATTAATTCTACCCTTTTCAGTTGCTGTGTGTTCGTGTCCATATTTTTAAATAATTCGGAATTTACAGGATAACCCTGAAGGATTAGTTCTAGTCTAGTTTATGATATTGTGAATATTTCTTTTCGTATGCCAGCTGAAAACTGAAAACCATTTCTTTTCTTAGTCTCCTGATTTTTTAGAATTAAGAAGCGTGCTCATTCTGAAAACTTAATAATTGATTAATTACAAAATCAATAGATTCTTAGGTAGAGTTGGTACTTTCATTCGCTTATTTAATTAATCTTCCACTGAACGATATCGCCTTACATTATTAGCATGTCCAAAATTAAACTAGCCGTATTTGATATGGCAGGTACCACCATCCATGACGAAAGTAGCGTTGCGAAATCATTCCAATTTGCGTTGAATAAGCACGGGTACAACTTTGTCACCCTGGAAGAAGCCAACCAAAAAATGGGCTACTCCAAGCCTCAAGCCATTCGAGAATTATTGGAAATTCACGAGCCAACTTCTGAACGCATTACTGAAGAGCTGGTGATGGATATTCATGCTTCTTTTGTTTCTGAGATGGTATCTTTTTACACCAACGACCCATCCGTTCGTGCTGTTTCAGATGCTGAGTTTGTATTTAAAGAACTACACCAACTCGGAATCAAAGTAGCCTTGGATACAGGTTTCAACAGAGAAATTACAGATATCATCTTGGCAAGAGTAGGCTGGACTGACGGATTATTGGTGGATGCCACTGCCGCAAGCGATGAAGTACCCCAAGGCCGCCCTTTTCCCTTTATGATCCAAAAAATTATGGTTGAGTTGGGAATAGATGATCCCAAGTCGGTCATCAAAATAGGCGATACCGAAGTGGACGTAAATGAAGGACATCGCGCAGGATGTTTGATGAGCATCGCGATCACCTCCGGAGTTTTTTCGCATGAGGAATTGATTGCACATCGTCCCAGCCATTTCGCGGCAACTTTGACAGAGGTGCTCGAGATTGTGAAGGCTTACGAAAAGGCCTACCAGCAGTAATGGTTCGGATCCCGGCCTTGGCCAAGCTGTTAAAGGAAACATCCTCTTTTCAAATGAGTGTGTTTGCTGGTTTGATGGGTTTTTTAACCTATAGCAGCATGTATTCATTTCGAAAACCCTTTGCTGCAGCAACCTTTGAAGGAGAACTTTTTTTAGGTGTAGACCTAAAGGTTTGGTTGATTTTAGCCCAGACCATCGGGTACATGGCTAGTAAGTTTTATGGGATTAAACTTATTTCTGAATTGAAAGAGCAGGGGAGAGCCTGGCTCATCATCCAACTAGTTGCGATTTCTTGGTTGGCCTTGCTCGGTTTCGCAGTGCTCCCTGCACCCTTCAACATACTTTGTTTTTTAATCAATGGCTTTCCCTTGGGCTTGATTTGGGGAATTGTGTTTCACTACATGGAGGGCCGCAAATTCACCGAGTTGATGGGAAGTGTGCTGGCCGCTAGTTTTGTTTTTTCCTCTGGCTTTGTCAAATCAGTGGGTACCTGGCTGATGCAATCCTTTGCCGTCACAGAAAATTGGATGCCTTTTTTAACAGGTTCTTTGTTTTTCCCTTTACTTGTTGCAAGCGTATTTTTGATCAACCACATTCCCCCTCCCAATGCAGAAGACATCGCCATGCGGAGCCCTCGACAGCCGATGACTAAGCAGGAACGGAAGCAGTTTTTCAAGGAATTTATGCCCGGAATCCTGTTACTCATTCTTGTTTACATGATGTTGACGGCTTTGCGGGACCTTCGAGATAATTTTGTAGTAGAAATTTGGCGGGACCTTTCCATTGCTGTCGGACCTGAGTTGCTTACGCAGACGGAAGTGCCCATCACCCTCTTTTTATTGGTGATGATGGCTTGTTTGGTTTTAGTTAAAAACAACCGACGCGCACTATTCCTCAACCATTGGATGATTTTGATTGGGTTTTGCTTAGCCATTCTCGCCACGCTCGGACTCAAGGCAAATTTGGTTTCTCCCTTTGTTTGGATGGTAACCGTGGGCACAGGAGTCTATATGGCCTATATTCCATTCAACAGTCTACTCTTTGATCGACTAATTGCGGCCTTTAAGCATACTGGAAATGTTGGTTTTTTGATGTATCTCGCGGATAGCTTTGGTTACCTCGGTAGTAGCATGATCTTGGTAGCCAAACAGTTTGATTTATTTCAATCCCAAAGCTGGCTCAGTTTTTACAGCACTTCTATTTTGGTTTTTTCCAGCATCTCCCTGGTTTTGGTAGCCAGTTCTTTTGGCTATTTTCGTAACAAGCTTTGGAAACAGGAAAAATCACCATCACCCTCGCTAAATATTTCCTCGCATGAATAATCCTACTGCAATCGTCATTGGCGCCGGTATTGTCGGCCTTGCCCTCACCAGAGCCCTTCATAATAAGGGATGGAAAGTCACTGTCCTTGAGAGACATCCCAAGGCCCAGGGCGCATCTGTTCGTAATTTTGGAATGATTTGGCCTGTGGGCCAACCGCAAGGTCCCGCCTTTGATCGAGCTATGCGGTCAAGAGAAATATGGCTTGAAATGAGTCAGAAGGCTAATTTTTTCGCAGAACAAACCGGATCCTTGCACCTAGCTTATACCGATTTGGAAGTTCAGGTAGCTCAAGAATATGTATCAGCCATGCAGGGAATCAAATCTGCAACTTTGCTCAATCCCGAACAGGTGCAGGAGAAAAGCCCAGCCACTAAGTTGCTGCATTTAAAAGCCGGACTTTGGACTGAGGAAGAGCTAATTCTGGACCCAAGGGAAGCGATGCTCCAACTAGGACGATACTTTGAACAACTACCTGGTGTAGAGGTCATTTGGAATAAGGCAATCAGTCGTATTGAGGGGAATACAGTTTATTCAGGTCAACAAACCTGGTCAGCAGACCGAGTATTTGTTTGCTCCGGCGCGGATTTCGAAACTTTGTACCCTGAAATTTTTGAACAGATTCCCATTACCAAATGCAAGCTTCAAATGATGCGCATAGCAAAGCAGCCGGACAATTGGAGAATTGGCCCTCCCTTGTGTGCTGGGCTAAGTTTTATCCATTACAAAGGCTTTCAAGTAGCTCCCTCCTTGGATAAATTACGTGCCGTCTACGAAGAGCAGTTTCCTGAATTGATCAAATGGGGAATTCACGTCATGGTCGCTCAGAATGGACAGGGAGAACTTACGATCGGTGATTCCCATGAGTATGGATTAGACCTTTCTCCCTTTGATCGAACGGATGTAAATGACCTTATCGTCAACTACCTAAAAGAGTTTGCCCAGTTTAAGGATTGGAAAATCGCCAGCTCCTGGCAAGGCATCTACCCTAAAATGACCAATGGAGCCACTGAATTTGTACACCAAGTCAGTGATGCAGTAACCATCGTGAATGGATTGGGAGGAAATGGAATGACCCTTTCCTTTGGATTAGGTGAGGAAGTGGTGGCCAATCTCGGATAAGAATGCTGTTCTTTTTCCTGGAAAATCTTTTGATCGGATAAAATTCTGCAAAACCTAGTTTCTCTGCTTTTTCCCGATCCAGAACAGCAAAGTGCCAATGCCTACAAAAATAGCTGTCATCCAAATCGATTGGCTACTTACTTGCAGCATGAGCCAAAGGCATGCCCCAATCCCCAAAACAGGAATTAGATAGCCCCCTTTTAAGATAAATCTTCCCTCCCCACGAAACTGAGGTCTGAGTTTGGGTATAGCCGCACAGCTCATGCCATATAAAAAGAGTCGAGAAAGCACGGTCATCGCGGCCAACACTTTAAACGAACCAAAGGCAGCCAATAAAAAGGCAGCAATACCAAAAAATACGACTGAGTTGGCGGGAGTCAAATAACGGCTGTGAACCTCTCCAAACCAGCGGGGTAGGGATTTTTCTAGGGAAAGGGCATAGGTCACTCGGGTAGCGGAAAACATAGAACTGACCAAGTTGGCAAGTACCGATGCGGCTACGCCTACCATCAACACGATAGCGCCAACAGGCCCAAAAAGGGTTGCTGACACATCCAGCAAGGGAGTTTTAGAGTTCGCAAGATCGGGCACCGCAGCTTGCGATACGAGTTGGATCACCATGTACAAGACAGCCACTACAGCCAATCCGAGCAACAATCCCAAGGGCATGTCGCGCTCGGGACGCTTGGCCTCACCAGCAGGAACTACCGCTCCCTCAAATCCAACAAAGGCATAGATTAAAAGTAAGGCAGCAGCACCCAAATTATCAGAGGCTGGGATTGGACTCTCAAAACTAGGAATCACTTCCGACCCCAAAAGGATAAACCCTCCGAGAGGAAGAAGGATCAGCACCGCAAACTTGATAACTGTAAACAGGGTCATGGAGCGTATTGATTCGATCGACCCGAGCACATTGATCACACTCAATCCCACACAAATCACCGCCAAAGAAATAATCCTTCCTGTACCTGTACCTGCCCCAGCAATAAAATAAGCAATGGAATCTGTAAGCAGGACCGTGTTGGCAGAGAAGGAAATCAATCGTGCCAAATAGTACAACCAGCCCCCTTGGAACCCTACAAAAGGGCCAAATGCCAAGGTACCATATCGGATCGGACCACCCGTGCCTCGGAAATAGCTTCCCAGTTCTGCGAAGCATAAAATAATCGGTAGAATCAAAAGCGCACAAAATGCATAGACCAGAACGCTGTACTCGCCTGCAAGGGCTGCCGCTCCACTGGGTAAGCCAAAAATTCCTGCGCCAATCAATCCATTGACTACCAGCATCCAAATGCCCCAAAGCCCAAGATTTCGAGGGAGCTTTTCTTCAGTGCCAGATGTAGCAGGAGGGGATTGGGTCACTTAAATCGGTTTTTACGCTTGGAAATTAAAGAATAATGGAGCTGGTAAGATCAAGACGAGTTTTTGAAGCACTTATTTCTTCCAGTCCAGCACTTCCATACTGCTCAGTTCAGGTCCTCCACCTCGATTGGCGGAACCTGCATGAACCCATATTTTTCCATTTAAAAAAGCGGTACCTGTGCCGTGTCGGCCCTGCAGTAGATTGGGTAGCTTGCTCCAGGTATTGCTTCGGGTATCGAGAACTTCTACCTCTGCATGAGCAGTTCCTTGAGCAGAACTTTCTCCATTCATGACCACCAAATAGGGTCCTATTCCCAAATTGGAGTTTCCAGCACGCAGCGTGGGCAGCTCGGTTTCCAAAGTGGACCAAGTTTCTGTCTTAAAATCAAAAACATCCACCTCTTTATTGGTTAGCTCGAGGACCTTGCCGATTTTGGCATAGGAGGTGCGTCCCCCCGCGAGGTAGAGCTTGCCATCAACTAGGGCCGCACTGACGTGATCTCGTGCTCTTGGTGCACTGGGTAGGGATTTCCAAGTTCCTGTTTTTGGATCTAGCTCATCAAACCAGCGTACAAAGCCATCGAAGTGCCCGTCTTGGATTCCACAAACCATGTAAATTTTATTTTGGCGGACTACCACCCCTGCAGAACCGCGTTCCCTATTTTTTGGAAGTGCAGGGCCCTCTCGCCAGGCTTTCGTCTTGGGATTGAATATCAGAATGTTTGGAATTGGGG
>CAMDLI010000038.1 GCA_945901615.1 Spirosoma fluviale | reverse complement strand
TTGACCTTGTGGTGGAAATGCGTGAAAATTTCTTTCGTGACAAAAGCAGTTTGCAACTCTACGTGAAAGACATCAAATTTGACTGATATGATTCTTCGAGCTGAGCACCTCCTAAAAATATACAAAGGCCGATCTGTGGTCAATGACATTTCCGTACAGGTTTCCCAAGGGGAGATTGTTGGGCTTTTGGGCCCGAATGGAGCGGGAAAGACCACCTCATTCTACATGATTGTTGGGTTGATTAAACCCAATTCCGGGAAGATATTTTTGGAAGAACAGGACATCACAGGACTCCCCATGTACAAGAGAGCCAAGTTGGGCATAGGCTACCTGGCGCAGGAAGCCTCTGTGTTTCGAAAGCTTTCGGTAGAAGAAAATATTTTGGCTGTATTGGAGATGACGACCCTTCCCAAGGCACAGCAGAAGGAAAAAATGGAAAGTTTGCTTGAAGAGTTTAGCTTGACGCATGTACGAAAAAATCTAGGCATGGTCCTTTCTGGAGGTGAGCGCCGACGAACCGAAATCGCTAGAGCCTTGGCTGTAGACCCTAAATTTGTGCTTTTGGATGAGCCATTTGCAGGCGTGGACCCCATTGCTGTGGAGGAAATCCAAACCATCGTAGCCAAGCTAAAGACCAAAAATATTGGCATTCTAATCACCGACCACAACGTGAACGAAACGCTTTCGATCACTGACCGAGCATACTTGATGTTTGAAGGGCGCTTGTTGAAGGCGGGAACGGCGGAAGAGCTAGCTGCCGATGAGCAGGTGCGAAGGGTGTATCTGGGAACCCAATTTGAACTAAAACGCAAAATTTTTTCCTAAATGGAAGTGCTCAACAGTTTCATGACCTGGATTTTCAAAAGTCGATTAGGTCAAATCGAAAAGTTCAAGCAAGAGCCTCATTCGGTGCAGCGAACCACACTGGTGGAATTGCTGGAAGCAGCAAAGCATACGGAATTTGGCAAGACCCATCATTTTGAGAAAATTAAATCTTACGAAGATTTTGCCAAGCGCGTACCCCTTTTTGATTACGAATCCTTCACTCCCTATTTGGAGAAGAACATCAAAGGGAGGCAGCAGGTGTTTTGGCCTTCGACCATTCAGTGGTTTGCCAAATCTTCCGGAACCACTGCAGGACGTAGCAAATACATTCCAGTATCTGATGAAAGTTTGGAAGAGTGCCATTACAAAGGGGGAAAAGACATGGTGTCACTTTATGTGAGTAATTTCCCCGACACTAAAGTATTTACTGGAAAAAGCCTAACTGTGGGGGGAGCTCTTGAGAAAGACCTGCTCCATCCCAAAGGAATTGCACGTGCTGGGGATGTGTCAGCAGTAATTATGCACAATCTCCCGATATGGGCACAGTTTATACGCACCCCTTCCCTGGAGACCGCTTTGATGTCGGACTGGGAAGCCAAGATTGAGCGCATGGCTCGGGAGACCATGGATGAAAATGTAACTTCCATTGCAGGTGTCCCCACTTGGACCATAGTCTTGTTGCAACGGATTTTAGAAATCAAAAAAGCCTCCCATATCCTTGAAGTATGGCCCAACTTGGAAGTGTTTTTTCATGGAGCGGTGGCTTTTGGGCCGTATCGAAATTTGTTCAAGGAGCTGATCCCTTCGGATAAAATGCGGTACATGGAAACCTACAATGCTTCGGAGGGATTTTTTGGGATGCAGGATCAGCCAGATTCGGATGAACTCTTGCTCTTGCTGGACTATGGGATTTTTTACGAGTTTATCCTTACCGAGGACTTGGAAAAGGAAAACCCTCGCGTGATTTCACTGGAAGGGGTAGAAGTAGGGAAAAATTATGCCTTGTTGATCTCCACCAACGGAGGGCTATGGCGCTATAAAATCGGCGATACCGTCAAATTTACCAGCGTCCTTCCCTACCGGTTTCGGATTTCGGGTAGAACGAAGCATTTTATCAATGCCTTTGGAGAAGAAGTAATTGTGGAAAATGCAGAGGCAGCCATTTCCTATGCCTGTGAACAAACAGGAGCCACGCTGACCAATTTTACAGCTGCACCCATCTACTTTGAGGACAGCCAATCCAAAGGAGCCCATGAGTGGGTGGTGGAATTCAAAAGTCTGCCCTCAGATTTAGAAAACTTTGCAGATATTTTAGACCAGCATTTGCGGGAGATCAACTCCGATTACGATGCAAAAAGGCACAAAAACCTAGCCTTGCAGCGCCTTCAACTCCATGCTGCTCCGGTGGGGCTTTTTGAGTCTTGGCTGGCCAAAAAAGGGAAGCTTGGAGGGCAGCATAAAGTGCCTCGTCTCTCAAATTCCCGAGAATTTATGGATGAAATCTTGGGAATGATTGAAACTAGGTAATGCACCTATTTGTGGTCAAGCACTAAAAATTAAAACTACTTCCTGGACTTTTGTGTTATCATTAGGTTTTTAGGTTCACAAAAAAGTTGCAATTGCTTTTTTCCCCTTCAAAAAGGAAATCCAATTCCACCTACCCAGCCTAAAGCCATACCCAAGTCTCTTGCTTTAATTTATGCGTACTTCTTCCCTTTTCGAACAAGCCCAAGAATTTCTTCAGCTGTACTATTCCGAATCCAACTTGGATGGATTTGAAAAAAGGCTAGACCAGGTACAAGTTGAAATTTTGCAAACAGGTACCTATCGCTTGACTGAAAAAGAGTTGAGCTATGGAGCGAAGCTGGCCTGGCGAAATAGCAACCGCTGCATGGGAAGACTTTTTTGGAAAACACTAAAAGTTAGAGATCGGAGAACCCTAAGCACTGCGGAGGAAGTATTTGCCGATGCGATGGCCCACCTTAAGTCAGCCACTCAGGGAGGAAAAATTCGCTCTACACTATCCGTCTATGCTAGCGCCGATGAGGCAGATGCTGGATTCCGTATTTTAAATAAGCAGCTGATTCGATTTGCAGGCTACACGCTTCCCAATGGAGAGATCTTGGGTGACCCCGATGCGGTCGCTTTTACGAGTTACTGCAGGTCTTTGGGCTGGGAGGGTAAACAAACCGCCTTTGATGTACTCCCGTTGGTCATTCAACGTGAAGGAGAGCCTGCCCGCTGGTTTGCCATTCCTGAAGATCAGGTACTTCGAGTGAACTTAGTCCATCCGGACTATTCCTGGTTTCAAGAATTGAAGCTTCAGTGGTACGCCGTACCCGTGATTTCCGACATGCGGCTGGAGATCGGGGGAATATCCTTTCCCTGTGCCCCTTTCAATGGCTGGTACATGCTTACCGAAATTGCTGCTAGGAATCTTGGAGATGAGCAGCGTTACAATATGCTGCCAGTAATTGCCAAGAAAATGGATTTGGACCAGCGTCAGGTGAAGACACTCTGGAAAGATAAAGCGATGTTGGTCCTCCAGGAGGCCGTGCTTTATTCCTTTCAAGCCCAAGGAGTGACCCTAGTAGATCACCATACTGCATCCGAGCAGTTTTTAGAATTTTGCAGGCAAGAGGAGGCAAAGGGCCGAACGGTACAGGCGGACTGGGCCTGGATTGTACCTCCGGCGGCAGGTTCGACGCTTGGGGTGTTCCATCAGGAATGGGAGAATCAAATCTTGTCTCCTAATTTCCATTACCAGCCTGCTGCTTGGAAGCAAGAGGAAGCTTCAAAAGAACCTAATTTTGCAGCGGGGAAGTGCCCTTTTTCTGGCAACTAACTTCAGGCTAAAGTCTTCAGGCTGACCTTTTTCGTTCGGCAAAAAAAGCGTACTTTCACCGATTCCTAATTTTCGCAAAAACATGACCCAATCCCCTGCGGTACAGGAAGAATTCCTAGAAATTTTTGGAGCCAGAGAGCACAACTTAAAGAACATTGACCTGAAGATTCCACGCAACAAAGTAGTGGTGATCACTGGTCTAAGTGGGAGCGGAAAAAGCTCATTGGCTTTTGACACCATTTATGCAGAGGGTCAGCGCAGGTACATGGAGAGCTTCTCGGCTTATGCCCGTTCCTTCTTGGGCGGTATGGAGCGTCCCGATGTGGACAAGATCAATGGACTCTCCCCTGTCATTGCGATCGAACAAAAGACCACTTCCAAAAATCCACGGTCCACGGTAGGCACAGTCACAGAAATTTATGACTTCATGCGCCTTCTTTTTGCCCGAGCGGCAGATGCATATTCTTACCACAGCGGCAAGCCCATGATCCGACAGACAGAGGATCAAATTTTGGAGCAGCTTTTCACCAAGTTTGCAGGCAAGAAATTATACCTATTGGCCCCTGTTGTCAAAGGGCGAAAGGGACATTACCGAGAGCTTTTTGAACAGGTGCGTAAGTTGGGATTCTCCAAGGTACGGGTAGATGGTGTCGTCCTCGAGGTGGCTCCAAAGATGCAGTTGGACCGCTACAAAATCCACGACATTGAGATCGTCATCGACCGCATTGTAGCGGAGGAGGACGATCGTTTTCGAATTACCCAGTCGCTCAAATCCGCCTTGCAGCACGGCAAGGGAGTGCTGATGGTTCGGGAAGAAAGCGGAGAAATTCACTATTTCTCCAAGTACTTGATGGACCCAGAAACAGGCCTTTCATACGAAGAGCCGGCACCCAATAGTTTTTCGTTCAACTCACCCTATGGAGCATGCCCCAGCTGCAATGGTTTGGGAGTAATCGAAGAAATTACTCGGGAAAGCATTTTCCCCGACCCGAATTTGAGCATTACCCGTGGAGGGATTGCTCCACTTGGAGAGTATCGGGACATTTGGATTTTCAAAAAGATTGAAGCACTCCTCAAGCATTACAATTGCAGTTTGAGTACACCGATAAAAGACCTTCCCGAAGCCGTAGTGGAGGTGCTTTTGTATGGGGACAAGATTGAGGTGGCCGTGGATTCGGTGAAGTATCCGGGTACACAGTGGAACACAACTTTTGAGGGAATTATCAATTTTCTCCAGAAATACCAGGAGGGGAGCTCTGACAAAATTCAGGAATGGGTAGCTGAGTTTACCATTTCCAAAACCTGCCCAGAATGCCAAGGCTATCGCCTCAAAAAGGAAGCCCTTCATTTTAAGTTGGACGGCACCCACATTGGGGAGCTGGCGATGCTAGATATCCAAGGCCTAGCAGGCTGGTTTGAAGGCCTAGAAAGCCGCCTTTCTGAAAAGCAGCAGCGCATCGGTGCAGAGGTGCTCAAAGAAATCAGAAAGCGCATCGGCTTTCTGCTCGACATTGGCTTGGACTACCTTTCCTTGAATAGACCCTTGCGAACCCTTTCAGGAGGGGAGGCCCAGCGGATTCGCTTGGCTACGCAGATAGGTACCCAGTTGGTAGGAGTGCTTTACATTTTGGATGAACCCAGTATTGGGCTCCACCAGCGAGATAATGTGAAATTGATTCAGGCCTTGAAGCGACTCCGAGATCTGGGCAACTCGGTACTGGTAGTGGAGCATGACAAGGATATGATGCTGGAGTCAGACTACATTGTGGATATGGGTCCTGGAGCAGGAAGACATGGCGGGCATGTGGTGGCTTCGGGCACCCCTGCGGAATTGCTGAAGTCAGACTCGGTGACGGCACGCTACCTGCAAGGAAAAATTGGATTGGACATTCCGAGTACCCGAAGAGCAGGAACTGGTGAGCAGTTGATTTTGAAGGGTGCGCATGGCAACAACCTGAAAAATGTAACGGTAGCCTTTCCCTTGGGCACTTTAATCGTGGTTACGGGAGTATCCGGAAGTGGTAAGAGTACTTTAATTCACGAGACCTTATTTCCTTTGCTCAATCGGGAGTTTTACAACTCCAAGAAGGAGCCGATGCCATTTGACCGCATCGAAGGCTTGAAGCAGTTGGATAAGGTGATTGAAGTGGACCAAAGCCCCATTGGCCGAACTCCTAGATCGAATCCTGCCACTTACACGGGCATGTTTTCGGACATTCGAACACTGTTTACGGAGCTTCCCGAGTCCAAGATTCGCGGCTATAAACCGGGAAGGTTTTCTTTCAATGTGAAGGGGGGACGCTGTGAGGATTGTGAAGGAGCAGGGATGAAGCTGGTTGAAATGGATTTCCTTCCCGACGTGCACATTCCTTGCGAGACCTGCAAGGGGAAGCGGTACAACCGAGAAACTCTAGAGGTGCGGTTTAAAGGAAAGTCGATCTCCGATGTCTTGGACATGACGGTAGAGCAGGCAGTAGAATTCTTTGAGTTTCAACCCAAAATCCTTCGAAAGATCACTACCCTAAGTGAGGTGGGCTTGGGCTACATAACCCTTGGGCAGCACGCCACTACCCTTTCTGGAGGCGAAGCGCAGCGGGTGAAGTTGGCCACAGAATTGTCCAAAAAAGACACAGGCAAAACCTTCTATATTTTGGATGAGCCTACCACGGGCTTGCATTTTAAAGACATTGACTTGTTGATGAATGTACTTCAGAAACTAGTGGATAAGGGCAATACGGTCCTGGTCATCGAGCACAACTTGGATGTGATCAAGGTGGCAGATTACCTGATCGACATGGGGCCTGAGGGTGGCAATAAAGGAGGTACGGTGGTGGTGCAGGGGAGCCCAGAAAAAGTGGCTGCTCATCCAGACAGTCATACCGGAAGATTCTTGAAGCAGGAATTACATCGCTGAAAATAGGCTTAAAATCAAGCCGTTCGCCCTCTTATCAAATTGGGAAGCCTACCTAGGTTTCCTTGGTTAACTTTGGCAAGTATGAACAGGAGCACACTCTATTGGCTATTGCAAGTATTGGGCTGGGGAAGCTTTGCTTTTGTCAACGTGTTTTTTGCTTCCTTATCTGAGGGAATTTCTCCCCTGCAAGCTTGGGCTTTTGTTGCCTTGGCTGCTTTTTACTTGCTTTCTACCCATGCTTTCCGAATCCTTATCAAATCATACGGCTGGTTTCGTTTAGGAATCTTCCGTTTGATCGCTCAAGTTCTTGTCGCGGTAGGCGTTATGGCGGTAAGCAATGTCTTGGCTCAGGTGCTGATCAATTTGGCTTTTGGCACGTTAAACCCTGGATTTGATTTTCGGGCCTTGGTGATTTCGGTCAACTTGTTTGTGAGTTTTCTCTACTACGGGTTTTGGGTGCTTCTCTACTTTGTGTTTCATTTTTTGGACAATTACAATACGACCCTTCGCTACGAGGCAAAAATCAGTGAGATACGGCTTAACCATTTAAAGAGTCAGCTCAACCCTCATTTTATATTCAATGCCTTGAATTCGGTGCGTGCTTTGGTAGACGAAGATCCTGTCAAAGCGAAATCTGCAATTACCCGAATTTCGAATATGCTTCGTTTTTCCCTGATGCTAGACAAAAAGCAGGTGATAGACCTCGCGGATGAGCTGGACACGGTGAAGGATTACTTAGCCTTGGAGTCCATCCGTTTTGAAGAGCGCCTGCAGGTTGATTACCAGATTGAACAGGCAGCTTACGGCTATAAGATCCCCCCAATGATGCTGCAGACCATTGTGGAAAATGCCATCAAACATGGGATTTCTAATTTGGTCAAAGGAGGCTTGATTGAAATTAAATGTAGAGAGGGCCTGCAGGAAGAACTGTACATTCAGGTAAAAAATAGTGGCCAATACGCGCCTCTGCCGGCAAGCAAACGAAGAGAAGAAGAAGGGCATGGGATAGACAATACCCAACAACGTCTGGCGCTGCTCTATGGCGATAAGGCAAGCTTCCGAATCTTCAACTCTGGAACCCAATTTGTGATTACAGAAATTAAAATACCGAAACAAAGACTTACTTTAGACTAATTAACTCGATTGATATGAGAGCCCTAGTAATTGACGACGAACGCTTAGCCCGCAAGGAGCTAATCAATTTATTGAATCAGCTGGAAACAGTGGAAGTTGTAGGTGAAGCTGTGAATGTGGAAGATGCTAAAGAAAAGATCGATCAGCTCCAACCGGATGTCATTTTTCTAGACATTCAAATGCCTGAGAAAACAGGCTTTGACCTCTTGGAAGAGTTGGATAATTTGCCTCATGTCATCTTCACTACTGCCTACGACGAGTATGCATTGAAGGCATTCCAAGTGAATGCGCTGGATTACTTACTCAAGCCCATCGAACCGAAGCGATTGGAAGATGCGGTGCTGAAGCTTCAGGGAAAAATGGAGGGCATTGCCAAGCGCGAAGAACAGGAAGGGTTGGGTAGCCAGAAGAAATTGACCTTAGAAGATCAGGTTTTTGTCAAAGACGGGGACCGTTGCTGGTTTGTGCGACTGTCCAACGTGCGTCTTTTTGAGTCGGATGGCAATTACATCAAAGTTTATTTTGACAACTTCAAGCCGATGATCCACAAGTCTCTGAATGCTTTGGATGAGCGCTTGGATGAAAAATCCTTTTTCAGAGCTAGCCGCAAGCACATCATCAACCTGAGCTGGGTGGAGGCCATCGAACCTTGGTTTAACGGAGGTCTCGTAGTCACCCTCAAGGGAGGTGATCGCATCGAAGTCAGCCGTAGACAGGCGGCACGCTTCAAAGAAATGATGAGTTTGTAAAAGGGCGGCTTCCAGTTACAAGCCAGCGTTTTCTCAACCTTAGCTTTATTCTAATTTCAAAAAAGAGGACATGCCATTTAGCAAAATAACCATTCAAGAGACCGTATTGGTAGACCGAACCAAAGCCTGGACCAATTATACTGAGCCCAACCACATCACTCAGTGGAATTTTGCTTCTGACGACTGGTGCTGCCCGGCAGCCAGTTCTGACTTGGTCGTTGGGGGAAAGTTTTCTTGGCGGATGGAAGCAAAGGATGGAAGTTTTGGTTTTGACTTTGAAGGGGTGTTTACTGAGGTAGTTTTACTCGAAAAAATCAAGTATGTTTTCATGGATCAACGAGAAGCTGAGATTTCGTTTAGCGACTTGCCTGAAGGAACCTTGGTCCAAATTAGCTTTGATGCAGAAAATGAAAATAGTCTGGAGCTTCAACAATCTGGATGGAAATCCATTTTAACTAATTACAAATCCCATACGGAGAAAGGTTAATTCCTCATCGGCATGGGAGTAGACCGCATCGAAGTTAGCCGTAGACAGGCAGCTTCAAAGAAATGATGAGTTTGTAACTTCCCAATTCCCATTAAAACGCATTATGTCCTTCAAAAAAATTACCGTTACCGCGCTAATTTCAGCAGATAAGAAAAAAGCATGGGACTACTATACCCTGGCTGAGCACATTGTCAATTGGAATTTTCCTTCCGACCAGTGGCATTGCCCCCGAGCAAGCAATGACTTGGTTGTGGGAGGGAAATATTTCACCCGTATGGAGGCTAAATTTGCGGATTTTGGCTTTGACTTTGAAGGCACCTACACCGAGGTGTTGCCTGACGAGGGCTTTACCTTCAAGCTGTCCGACGATAGAGAAGTCAGCGTTCGATTTACTGAAGAAGAAGAGAAGACTGAAGTACAGGTGATTTTTGATGCCGAAAATGAAAACCCCCATGAACTACAGACTCAAGGATGGCAAACCATCCTCGATCAGTATAAAAAATACACCGAAGCCAACTGATTCCTTTTTAAGGTTGGGGACCAAGATTTTTGGTTCCCCATGTCGCTTCCTTAAAGTAAGTCGTTTGCCAAATTTGCCAGCTCAGAGCGCTCACCTTTTTCCAGTTTCACGTGTGCATAGAGCGGATGATCTTTTACCCGATCGATAAGGTAAGACAATCCGTTGGATTGTGCATCGAGGTAGGGGGTATCAATCTGGAATACATCTCCTGTGAATATGATTTTGGTATTTTCTCCAGCTCTCGAAATTATGGTTTTGATTTCGTGTGGCGTGAGGTTTTGAGCTTCATCGACGATAAAGAAAATATTGGATAGGGATCTTCCACGGATGTAAGCGAGTGGTTGAATCACCAGTTTTTCTTGGTTGACCAGCTCGGTGATTTTTTGATATTCCTTATCGGTCTCCTTGTATTGATTTTGGATAAACTTCAAGTTGTCCCATAGTGGCTCCATGTAGGGATTGAGTTTGGACTTGATGTCCCCCGGCAAATAGCCAATGTCCTTATTGGATAGCGGCACGATCGGTCTAGCCAAGAAAATTTGTTTGTATTCGCGTCGCTGTTCCAAGGCGCCTGCCAAGGCAAGTAGGGTTTTTCCTGTTCCGGCCACCCCCTGGATGGAAACAAGCTTGATTCGTGGGTTTAGGATGGCATGGAGCGCAAAAGTCTGCTCTGCATTTCGAGGCTTGACGTTGTATGCTAGTTGCTTGTCCACACGGCTGAGGACATTTTCATCTGAATTGTAATAGGCGAGTACCGATTGTTTTTGACTCTTTAAAATGTAAAAGGCATTCGCTTTCCGTTTCCGATTTCCAAGAATCACCTTAGCCTCAATTGATCCACGCTCATACAGGGTATTGATGGCTAGTGGGTCCAAGTCCTCTAATAGGTACTTGCCCGTATTTTCTAGTTCAACAATGTTTTTGATTTTCCCTGTTTCGTAATCCTCAGCAAGGATATCTAACGATTTTGCCTTTAAGCGTAAGTTGATGTCCTTGGACACTAGGATGACTTTCCGGTCTTTCTCGTGCTGCTTTAGATAGAGCGCAGCATTTAGAATCTTATGGTCGTTTTTTTCCTCTCCAAAAATGATATTCGCATTCAGGTTATTATCAGGGTTCATCAAGACCTTAAAGTTCCCTTTTGTTTTTCCATTTAAGGGGGTCCACTCGTGGATCATGTGATCTTGAGATAGTTTATCTAGCAGTCGGATAAACTCTCGGGCTTCAAAATTTTTGGTATCGTTGCCTTTTTTAAATTGATCCAGCTCCTCAAGTACGGTGATCGGGATGACCACGTCGTGCTCGGCAAAGTTCATGATGGAGTTGTGGGTGTACAGGATTACGGAAGTATCCAGAACAAAGATTTTCCGATCTTTATCGGATTTGGCTTTAGGCATCTGCAGGAAAAGTATAGGGGTGAATGCTCATAAAATTTAGAAAAATATCTCCAGCTCTCCGCCACTTTGTATAATAAATTATAGTTAAGAAATTAGCAACTTAGGGTACCTAATTGACTATCAATAGGATAAAATAAAAATCCACCCTTTTGGATGGATTTTTTCGCTTTAACCCGTTTTGCCCTGCAAAAACTGTTCAGGTGAACGGGTTTAGTGATTAGTCGAGTAGTGCGCGGATATCGTCATTGTCTAGGCTCTTCATAAAGCTTTCTTCATTATTGATTAGCTCCCCTGCCAGGGCCAGTTTGCGATCTTGAAGCGCCATGATTTTTTCTTCTACTGATCCACGGCTGATAAACTTGTAGATGATGACCTTATTTTCTTGGCCAATTCGGTGTGCCCGGTCGATGGCCTGAGCTTCGACGGCAGGATTCCACCAGGGATCTAGGAGGAATACATATTCGGCTTTGGTCAAGTTGAGGCCAACTCCACCTGCTTTGAGAGAGATCAAAAATACCTTGCAGCTGTCGTCCGTTTGGAATTTTTCTACTTGTTTTTGTCGGTCTTTGGTGGCGCCATCTAGGTAAGCATAAGGGATATTTTCCCGATCTAGAAACTCTCGAACGATCGATAGGTGGCGAACAAACTGGCTAAAAACGAGAACCTTATGATTTTCTGAAATAGTTTCCTGAAGCATGTAGGTAATGTCCTCCAGCTTTCCCGATTCCCCAGCATAATCTTCACGAACTAGTTTTGGATGGTTGGCGATCTGCCGCAGCTGAGTTAACCCGCGAAGGAGCGTAAACTGCTGGCTACCTCTCCCTGTACCTGCCAGTTCACCAATGATTTTTTCTCGGTAATAGCTTTTTACCGCTTCGTACACCTTTTCCTGTGCGGCAGTCATGTCCGAATACTTGATGTTTATAATTTTTTCGGGCAGGTCTTTGGCTACCTGAGATTTTAATCGGCGAAGGATAAAGGGCTTGATTATCGCATGCAAGCGAGAGGCCTTCTCCTTGTCATGCTGCTTTTCGATAGGATGGAGAAACTGTTTTTTAAATATAAGTTGGTTGCCCAAAAGCCCAGGATTTACAAAGTTCATCTGAGACCATAGGTCCATGGTTCCGTTTTCTACGGGGGTACCCGTAAGAATCAGTCGGCGCTTACTTTTTAGTTTATTGACTGCTGTCGCAATATTGGAGCTTGGGTTTTTGATCGCCTGCGATTCATCTAAGATGACATAGTTGAAGTAAAATTCGCTCAGCTGGTCCACATCCAATCGCACGATGCCATAGGAGGTGAGCACGACATCGTAGCCTCGAAATTTCCAGGGATCCTTGTTGCGCTGGGTTCCTGAATACACCAATATATTTAGATCAGGAGCAAATTTTCGGGCTTCCAATTCCCAGTTGTAAATCAAGGAGGTAGGCATCACCAAAAGGGAGGCAAAACCTGGGTTTTCCTCTTTTTCATAGGCGAGGAGCGCTAACGTTTGAACGGTTTTACCCAGACCCATGTCGTCGGCAAGGCATCCTCCAAACTGGTATTCGTTCAGGAATCTGAGCCAATTGTAGCCTGCATTCTGGTAGGGGCGTAGCGATCCTTTAAAGGTATTGGGGAGTGGATAATCATCAATGGCGTCAAAATTGCGAAGGCGCTCTAGCTTTAAGCTTAGGTTGAGACGAATTAGCTCCCCATTTTGCAGCTCCCGAGCAAAAGCCAGGTGGTGCTTTCGGAGGACCAATTCCTCTGCGCTGCGCTCTTCGATAAAATTAAAAAGCTCTGAATAATTGACAAACCAGGAGGCAGGAATAACTGCAAATTCTCCGTTTGGAAGTTCAAACTCATGTTTTCCTTGAATGATGAGCTTTCGTAGTTTGGCAAAGGGAACGAGGTAAATTCCAAACTTGATGAGTGCTTTTACATCAAACCAGTCAATATTTTCATTGACTTCAATTGTAATTTGGGCTTTGCCAATGTGGTAGGTCTTTCCGTTTAACCCTCCTTTTTGAACGATTTTGATTTTATTTTCACGGAGGTAGTCCTCCTGATTTCCTAGCCACTCAAAAGCCTGTGTTTTGGGCATCGCAGTCTTGCCATGCATAAACTCCAAGCCTTTTTTCTTAAGGATTGTTAGGTAGCGCTCCTCCAATTTGGTGGTGCGGACTGTTTTAAAAAAGGTAAAGTTCCCGTCTTTTTCCTCATAGCGACAGGAATTTCCGCTGCCATCTCCAGCATGGAGGAGGGTTCCAAAATCAAACTCCCCGTACTTAAATCGAGGCTCCAAGACAATTACATCTTCTGAGGAAGTAGAAATCTCCTCTCCAAATAAGGTTTCCACGGATACGCCACCCGGTAAGCCGCTGATCGTTAGAAGTGCTTCGGGAGTACCCTGCTCGGTGTGTATTTCAAATCCTTTTGCCACAACCTCAAATTGAGTAATTAAGGAGTTGACAAATTTTCGGTAATATTCTGGCTCGAACTTCCGCTCAATCAGGATCGCATTTTTAGTTAAAAAGGGCTGTAGTTTTTTACCATCAATTCCCTTTTCAAAGTGAAAAAGTTGTTGGTTGACAATTAACCAGGCAGGCTCCTTGCAAATTAAGTAGCCCCCTTTGTGCTGCCAGGCGAGTTTTTGTCCCTGAAATTTTACGATCGGGTAATATTGGGTGTTGAACTCTCCCTTGTCGAAGTGAAACAGAATGGTAGCAGGTTCAGCTTGAATGCTTATTTCTCTTCCTGTGGGATTTCCATCCGAAGCAGTTTCAAAAAACCGCTTCGTTAGGAGTAGCGGTAGAATTTTGGCTCGTTTGAGCTCTAGGTTTTTGAAGAGTAGCTCTTGAGTAGTTGGGTCAGCCGTCTTTGGGTCAAAGATTTTTTGGAGAAAATCCTTTGGCTTTAAATTCCCTTTTTTCATGTAAGGCTTGACCACTACATCTTGCTGCATACTATCCATCAGCCGGATCAATTCGTAGTCTTGTGCATCAAGGCCCGAATCAAATTCCTTGGCATTGGCTGAACTTATATTTTGATACGCATAGGTAAGCCTTCCTTTATCATCAAGAGGAACTACATAGGATTCAAAAAGAAAGCCCAAATATTCGTGACTAGAAATGGAATATATAAGCTGAAAAGGCTGATCCGGATCAACAATCATCTGAAGTAAAAAATCTTGTATATATATTATTAACTAATTGAGGCTTCTTTTTCCCTTACCGAGGGATACTTTTTAGATACACGAAAAGGAAAATTACGGATAAAAAGAGAATAATTTGTCGTTTTCAGCTATTTTTTTGAAGAAAAAAAAGAGAGGCCCAATCGGCCTCTCTTCTAAATAGTTAAAAATCAGCGTCTGATTTACGCTTCTTCTTCAGCCTCTTGTGGAGGGGTTATTTCTTCAGATTTTGGTTCTGGGAAAAAACGATTTTGAAAAATTAAGATGATGGCCACCCCAATAAAAATAGAGGCATCTGCCACATTGAAGATTGGCCAAAGCGCGGTATAGCCTCCACCCCAAAGTGGCACCCATTCAGGGATGTACCCTTCCCAGATGTCGAAGTAAAACATGTCCACTACCTGACCATGAAGCCAGGGTGTTGGTGCATTGTAGGGTGCATTATCAAGCCATACACCATAAAATACGCTATCCACCAAATTACCAATTGCACCACCCAAAATAAGTGCGATGCAATAGGTGTAGCCAACTGGGCTTCTTTTTTGAATTAGGTAGTAAAGGTAATATCCTATCCCCACCATCGCCACCAAGCGGAAGGAGGTAAGGATCATTTTTCCATACTCCGTGCCAAGCTCCATACCAAAAGCCATCCCGGGATTAGTCGTGTAGTGCAGCTTAAACCAGTCGCCGAAAACTTGAATTTGCCCTGGGCTGCCAAAGTCCATTTGGAAGTGTACCCACATTTTAGTGGCCTGATCGAGGGCAATCACCAAGAGGGCAATTCCGAAATACTTGAGGTAGTTGTTCATATTTTAAAGGTTATGCCTTAACTAGTCGTACAGCCAATTCAAAATCATCCATGTCCAAAACGGTTGCTTCACCTTCCAAGTTGCCTACGGAAAGTGAGAGGGCCTGGGTTTCTTCTTGGATATATCCTCCAAACAAAGCAATGGAAGCGTTGACTAAAGGATTGCTATCGGACACGAGGAGTGTGATTTTATCCTGCACCTCTAGACCTAGGTCCTTACGCAAGTTTTGGATGCGGTTGACCAGATCACGTGCTATGCCCTCCTGCTTCAACTCCTCAGTTAAAGTGACATCCAAAGCCACGGTCACCCCTTGGTCAGAGGCTACGGACCAGCCCGGAATATCTTGGGAGCTGATCAATACTTCTTCCAGTAGCAGCTCGATTTCTTCACCTTCTACGGTCAGTTTGAACTGACCCTCACGCTCGATTTGCCCAATTTCTGAAGGCCCCCAATTTTGGAGGGCAGCGACGACGAAGCGCATTTTTGGACCTAATTTCTTACCCAAGAGGGGCAGATTTGGTTTGATTTGCTTCACCAAGATCCCAGAGGCATCATCCAGGTATTCGATGGTTTTGATGTTGACTTCCGTTTGGATCAGCTCTGCTACATGGGCTACCTGAGACTTGAATTTTTCAGAAAGCACGGGTACTAGGATGCGCTGCAAAGGCTGGCGCACCTTGATTTTTTCCTTCTTTCGCAGGGAGTGAACCAGCGAAGAGATCGTCTGCGCCAGGTCCATGCTTGTTTCCAAGTCAGGATTGATGAGGGACTGATTGGAAGTATTCCAATCGGTCAAATGCACAGATTCCAAGCCATGCTCTCCCGTTTCGGTTAGGTTTTTGTACAACCAGTCCGCATAGAAAGGAGCGAAGGAGGACATCAGTTGGCTGAGTGTAAAAAGGCACTCGTACAGGGTCTCGTAAGCCGCTTGCTTGTCTGCCTGCATGTCTCCTCTCCAGAACCGCTTCCGAGCGAGGCGCACATACCAGTTGGAAAGCTGGTCTACGGTGAAGTTCTGAATGGCGCGAGTTGCCTTGGTGGCATCGTAGCCATCCATGGCTGCTTCCACTTCTAGGATGAGGGACTGCAACTTGGATAGGATCCATTGATCTAGCTCTGCGCGCTCTTGCACTGGAATGGCCTTTTCTGCTCGGTAGATGAAGGCATCGAGATTGGCATACAAGGCAAAGAAGTTGTAGGTATTCTGAAGTGTACCAAAGAAGCGTCGCTGCACTTCGGTCACTCCGTCAAGGTTGAATTTTAGGTTGTCCCAAGGGTTGGCATTGCTGAGCAAGTACCAGCGCAAGGCATCTGGACCATATTCCTTCAAGGTCTTGAAGGGGTCAACGGCATTGCCCAAACGCTTGGACATCTTGTTTCCATTTTTGTCCAGCACCAAGCCATTGGCGATGACATTTTTGAAAGAAACGCTGTCAAATAGCATCACCGACAAGGCGTGCAGCGTAAAGAACCAGCCTCTAGTCTGATCCACTCCTTCCGCGATGTAGTCCGCAGGGAAGTTGGCGGCAAAGATCTCCTTGTTTTCAAAAGGATAGTGCCACTGGGCATAGGGCATGGCGCCTGAGTCAAACCAAACGTCGATGAGGTCGGTCTCTCGGACCATTTTTTGGCCCGTATTGGAGATCAAAATCACCTCGTCAACGTAAGGGCGGTGCAGGTCTAGTTCCTTGCCAGCGTAGGGCGAGGCAGTCATGAAGCCCGCGGCTACGGACTTATCGATTTCTGCTTGCAGCTCTGCGATGGAGCCGATGCATTTCTCCTCGGTGCCATCGGCAGTTCTCCAGATCGGTAGCGGAGTACCCCAGAAACGGGAGCGGCTCAAGTTCCAGTCCACCAAGTTTTCGAGCCAGTTTCCAAATCTACCGGTGCCCGTGGCCTCTGGTTTCCATTGGATGGTTTTGTTGAGCTCCACCATGCGGTCCTTGTAGGCCGTAGTTTTGATAAACCAGCTTTCCAGCGGGTAATACAAGATCGGCTTGTCCGTTCTCCAGCAATGCGGGTAGCTGTGCTCGTATTTTTCGACCTTGAAGGCCTTGTTTTCATTTTTGAGGAGGATCGACAAGATCACATCCGTGTTTTTGTAATCCGCTGCCGCCTCGTCATCCTGCGTGTAGTTTTTGACATAGAAATCATTTGGCCCAAAGGTCTTGTGAGCACTGATTCCATGCTCCTGCATCTTGGCCACTAGGTATTCGCCGACGATGGGGAGGAATTTACCTTGACGATCTACCACAGGCACTTCGTTGCCGAGCTCGTCCTGCACAAAGATGCCTGGCACCTTTTGTTGAACCAAGGTTCTAAAGTCATCCGCACCAAAGGCCTTGGCCAAGTGCACGATGCCTGTTCCGTCTTCGGTGGTCACGTAGTC
>CAMDLI010000037.1 GCA_945901615.1 Spirosoma fluviale | reverse complement strand
TTAGCATGGGCAAAAAGCCTTTTGCTCTCAGAAATTTGCATGGTTTAGTTTAATGGGATCAATTCTCCAGATTCAAGCTTAAAAACAGGAGAATAGCTGTTGTTGTTCACGTTTTGAAAATTAAATCCCCAGGTCAGTCGACCGGTCTGCTTCCCGTTTTTATCTAAACTTGGGCGGAGATCAAAATCTTGCGCAAATTCCGCATTGGTATGTACCCAATGAACTAGTTCGGCACCTAGAAGGGAGTTGGTGGAAGGGAATTGCAGGTGTTTGGAATAATACAGTTTTCGGAAATCATCCATCACCTCCGAATGATACTTTGGGGTATTATTGGAAATGAAATAGAAATTAGCGTATTCCAACATTTCGAAATTGGAAAAATTAAATCCTAGCCAGGAATCCATGACCAGCAAGGGTACCTCAGCAGAAATGCTTTCCATTAGGGAAAACACAGGCTGTGCAAGTGCTGGATCATCTGAAAGTAAAATCACTTGGTTTACCGCAGGTTGGCTTCCTCTTCGTACACCCAAACCTTGAAGGAAAGTAGTGGCATTTTTAGAATCGACCTTCTGAACCTTGACGACACTAAACCCTTCCTTTGCCAACTGATTCTGTAGCAGAAGCCCAAGCTGCTCGTCACGAGAATTACCACTGTAGCCAATGGCTACGGATTTTCCCCATCCTTGTTTTTTCAGGGCATCCACTACCCCATTGGCTAGAGAGCTTAGTGCTGGCCTAAATAAGTAGCTAAATTGACTTTCTTCATACCGGTCCCCGAGATTGGAAAGCGGATGAATAAATGGGATTTTTTGTGCCTCCGCAAAAGCGCTTACCAGGGCAGATTCCTCTGGATAAACAGGCCCTACGATTACATCTGCCGCAATAATAGTAGGGTCTTTTACGAGTGCATTCAAATACTCCAGATCGCGCTTTGAATCGAAGGTGTGGAGCTGAATCGCTACTCCTTCCTCTTTCAATCTAGCCACTTCTAATTCAATTCCTTGGTAGAGTTCCAACAAGAAATTAGTAGATTCTATCAAAGAAATATCCTGTTCTCCACTAGTGGTAAATGGTAAGATTACAACGACGTCAAGCACCTTATCTTTCAAGATTCCTTGAGCCCCAGATTGAAGAATTTGGCTGAGGGTGCTACGCTCAGAAGCTGACATGCTAGCCTTCTTCTGCAAGACATAAGCCAATGCAGCAGTAAATCCCTGATTCTGCTTAAACTCCTCCAAATGGGTAATTAAAAAATCTGAGGAGGTAGATTGTAAATATTCAAAAGATGCGCGGTGCCCTTTACTCACCATTGGTTCGCTAGTAAGTCCTTTTAATGCTTGAAGGCCAGCTACCAGTTGATTGTTTTGAAAATAGGCCAAGGCGAGCAGGTAGACTACCTCTTCGGATTTGCTCCAAGCCTTGCCCTTCAAAGCCGTCAACAGTTCGATGGCCTGAGGAGCTTGTTTAAGTTGAAGTGCGGCTTCTGCGCTATGAAATGCCGCATAATGGGAGAGAACACCATATTTTGTCTCATCGAGAAAAGCTACAAACCCATCTTTAGCCATTCCATAAGCTTTGGCGTCCAAATCTGCTTTGGCTTTGAGGTACGCGGCTGGAGGCTGTTGCGCCACTGCATAAGCAGTACTTAAAATGAAGGAAAGAACAAGGAGAACTTTTCGCATGAGTACTGGTTGGAAATTCGAAGATAATTCCATCAAAAATAAGTCATTTTTTTTAATCTGAAATGGGGCGTTACCACCCGTACTTCATCAATACCGAGCAGCTAGTAGCAGCTGCAATTCCTTGTGGCTCAATCCAAATTTCTTGGCCATAAAGGCATTTGTCAAACTTCCTCGATAGGTATACACCCCTTTGAGAAACCATTTGTAGGTAAATATCATTTCCTCAGCACCTCCCAAATCATTCATCTGGAGAAGTATTGGCGTAAAGATGTTACTCAAAGAATAGGAGGCTGTGCGGGCTACTCTAGAAGCAATATTCGGTACCCCATAATGGATCACGTCATGCATGCGATACACTGGGTTTTCATGGGATGTTACCTGGGCCGTTTCAATGCAGCCACCTTGGTCAATACTGACATCAATCACAATACTTCCAGGAATCATTTTTGAGATCATTTCTTCTGAAACTACTATTTTATTTTTCCCCTTTTCGGCTCGCAAGGCTCCGATCACCACATCTGCCTCAGCCAAGGCCTGTGAAAGATTTGCATTATCGATGGTGGAAGTTGCAATCTGCTGCCCGAGTAGCTGTTTGATTCGTCGGAGTTTGTAGAGGTGATTGTCAAAAACTTTGATGTTTGCACCCAAACCTAGGGCAGTTCTAGCGGCATATTCCGCCACAGTTCCTGCACCAATGATAACCACCTGGGTCGGCGGCACCCCCGTAATTCCTCCTAAAATCAATCCTTTCCCTTCGTTTACGCTAGAAAGGTATTCCGAAGCAATCTGCATCACCGTGCTTCCAGCGATTTCTGACATCGCACGCACGACGGGCATCCCTCCCACCTTGTCTTCCAAGTACTCAAAAGCAAGGGAAGTGATTTTTTTTGTATTGAGTGCTTGAATGTAACTCGCTCCCTGCTTTTCAAGCTGCAAGGCTGAAATCAAACAGGCACCTACAGACATGTCTGCTATTTCTTCTTCCGTGGGGGCATTTACTTTGACAACCACATCAGCGGCAAATGCCTCCTTGCGGGAATAAACTATTCGTGCACCTGCATCTGAAAACTGTCGGTCTGAAAACTTAGCGCGGTCCCCTGCTTGGGTCTCCACCATGACCTCAATACCATTTTGATTCAAAATACGAACCGCTTCAGGGCTTAAAACCACTCGCTTCTCTTCGGAGGAAGTTTCCTTTGGCAAACCTATGGTGATGGGTTTACTTCCTTTTTTTAGTTGGGCGGGAGACTCTTTGGGAATCAATCCCACAGCAGCTACTCCAGACAAATCAGTGGCCATTTTGATGGTGGTGAAAGGTTAACATTCTTCCTGTTTCAGAAGCTAAGGCAAGCTCAATATGGAAAAACCGCTCTGGCAAAAAGGGAGCAATCTTTTCAGCCCACTCGAGCCAACAGTAGTTTCCACTATAAAAATACTCTTCTATTCCGATATCCAAGGCCTCCATGGGATCATCTAAGCGATAAAAGTCAAAATGATAGAGGAGCCCTTTCGCTTGAGTTTGGTATTCGTTGACGATTCCGAAGGTAGGGCTACTTACCGAATCCGCTACCTGTAATGATTTTGCAAGGGATTTGATCAACGTAGTCTTTCCTGCACCCATTTCACCCTTGAAAATCCAAACTTTTTGATCACCCGCTTCCTGAATCAACAGGTTGGCGATGTCATCAATATGGTCTAAGGTGTAGGAGATGGTTTGCAAAATAATCAGGTCTTAGACCGCAAATGTACAATAGGAACGATCATTTCCTCAAGAGAAATCCCCCCATGCTGGAAAGTATCCTTGAAGTGGTTTACGTAGTAGTTGTAATTATTGGGGTAAGCAAAGAAATAATCCTCTACTGCAAAGACATAGGAAGAGGACACATTTAATCTCGGAAGCTTGGCATCCTCGGGGCGCTTCACCTCAAAAACTTTACCGGCCTCAAAATTCAAATTCTTTCCTTGCTTGTAGCGCAAGTTTGTCGTGACATGCTTGTCTCCAATAATCTTATAGGGCCTATTTACCCTCTTGGTACCGTGGTCTGTGGTCAAAATCACCTCCCCTCCTGCCTGCTGTATTTTTTTCATCAACTCAAATAAGGAGGAATGTTCAAACCAACTTCGGGTCAAGGAGCGGTACGCCGACTCATCAGGCGCCAGCTCACGGATCATTTTCATGTCTGTGCGCGCATGGGAAATCATGTCTACAAAATTGTATACCAGCACATTGAATTCGTTTTGTAGCAAGGTATGGAATTGATCCAGAACGGCTTTCCCTTCCTGCATTTGCAAAATCTTGTGGTAGGAATACTTAACAGGGATTCTATTTTTTTCCAGGTTGATTTTTAACCATTCCTCTTCACTTTTATTTTTCCCCTCTTCCGAATCTTCGTTTTCCCATAAGTGTGGATAGCGGCTGGCCATCTCTGAAGGCATCATGCCAGAGAACAATGCATTTCTGGCAAAGGCGGTGGTAGTAGGGAGAATGCTGTAGTAGGTGGATTTTTCTTCCACATGAAAGTATGAGCCCAGTAGCGGCTCAATTTCCTCCCATTGGTCTAGCCGGAGGTTGTCAATTAAAATAAAAAATACAGGTCGCTTCTTTTTCAAAATAGGAAACACCCATTCCCTGAGTACTTGGGGAGATAGCAGGGGCGCATCGGTTTCTGGGCTAGCTACCCAATCCAGGTAATTTGCTTTGACAAATCGAGCAAAAGCACTGTTTGCCTCTATTTTTTGAGATTCCAGCACCTCCAGCATGTTCTTGTTTTCGGTGCGGTCAATTTCCATTTCCCAAAACGTAAGCTTCTTGTAAAGATCAGCCCATTCCTGCGGGGTGGATGCCTCATCCAATGCCTGGCCTATTTGTCTAAATTCTTGCTGGTAATTTTGAGTCGTCTTTGATTCTACGAGCTGTCGGTTTTGGAGTATTCTTTTGACTGAAAGCCAAATCTGGCTGGGATTCAGTGGCTTGATCAAGTAGTCGGCGATTTTGCCCCCTATCGCCTCATCCATGAGCTGCTCTTCCTCGCTTTTGGTGATCATGACCACTGGGATCTGAGGCTTGAGCTGTTTGATGTGCTGAAGCGTCTCCAATCCGGTCATTCCAGGCATCATTTCATCCAAAAACACCACATCAAAATTGGCGTTTTCAACTTCCTCAATCGCATCTACACCTGAATTGACGGTCGTAATGACACAGCCCTTTCCCTCCAGAAATAGGAGGTGAGGTTTGAGTAGATCAATTTCATCGTCTGCCCACAACACCTTGAATTTTTGAGACATCTTTCTTCCCTTTTCTTCTAAAATTATAATTACTTTTGAGTCAATCAAATCCGTGCTGATTGAAAAGCCAGAAAATACTCAATGATCCCGTTTATGGTTTTATAACCATCCCTAGCGAGTTAATTTTTGCCATCATTGACCATCCTTACTTTCAGAGATTACGCCGAATCCGTCAATTAGGTTTAACTGATTTTGTATACCCCGGGGCTTTGCATACCCGATTTCACCATGCCTTGGGTGCCATGCACCTCATGAGCATCACCTTAGACAATTTACGGATTAAAGGTACCGACATCAGCGACGCCGAATACGAGGCAGCTTTAATCGCGATTCTATTGCATGACATTGGGCATGGCCCCTTCTCTCACGCTTTGGAATATAGTCTTTTGCGCGGGATTCCACACGAAGAACTTTCATTGCTAACCATAGAACTACTCAACGAGGAGTTTGGAGGGCAATTGACCTTAGCACTTCGGATATTTAAAAATAAGTACCCTAAAAAATTCCTACATCAGCTCGTTTCAAGTCAGCTGGATATAGACCGCTTGGACTACCTGCAGCGCGATTGTTTCTTTACGGGCGTATCTGAAGGCACCATTGGTGCAGATCGAATCATCAAAATGATGGCAGTCAAGGACGATCAGTTGGTGATTGAAGAAAAAGGGATTTATTCGATTGAGAACTTTTTGAGTGCACGAAGGCTGATGTACTGGCAGGTGTATTTGCATAAAACGACAGTAAGTGCAGAGAAAATGCTCATCAACCTGATTCAACGCGCAAAAAAATTAGCGCAAGATGGAAGAACCTTCTTTGTTACTGAGGAGATGGCCTACTTCATGAGTCATGAGGTGTCGCTAGCAGATTTTAAAGCAGACTCGAGCTTGCTCAAAAAGTTTTTGCAGCTGGATGATTTTGATATTTGGGGAGCCATCAAGCTTTGGAAAAATGATCCGGACTACGTGCTTCGAAATATCTCCCAAATGTTTTTGACACGGAAGCTATTTAAAATCAACTTGGTGAATGAGCCTTTCTCGAGCGAGGAAATTGAACACTTACGAACCAAAGCACAGAAAAAATTGTCAGTGCCCGACGAAGATTTAGGCTACTTTTTCTCCACAGGCACGATCAGTAACTACGGGTATTTAGAAAAGGACCGCATATCCATTTTAACCAAAAAAGGGGAAGTGGTCGATGTCGCAACTGCCGCCGACTTACCGAACATCAAGATTATGAGCAAGATGGTGGAAAAACATTACGTATGCGTAGCTAAAAGTTTAATTTTGCCCAACTAAACCACCTTGCCACCTATGGAATTTTCACTGGAACAACTTGCTGGGATTTTGGGGGGAACTGTAGCGGGAGATTCCAGCTTAAAAGTTCACCGCCTCGATAAAATCCAGGAAGGCCAACCCGGAGGCATTGCCTTTTTGGCTAACGATAAATACGAGGCCTACCTCTACGAAACCGCTGCCACGGCAGTGATCGTTTCGGAAAACTTTGTTGCCTCAAAACCCCATACGGCCACCTTAATCCGCGTAAAAGACGCTTATACTGGCTTTACCACCTTGCTAGAAGCCTACAATCAGGTCAGCAGGGGAATTTTGGTGGGCGTTGAAGAACCTAGCTATTTAGGCGAAAATAGCCTGGTGGGCGAAGGTGCTTACCGAGGTGCCTTCTCTTACATAGGAAAGGATTGCGTATTGGGCGAAGGTGTCAAAATCCACGCACATGCCTTCATTGGCGACCGAGTCAAGATTGGTGATGGCACAGTGATTCACCCAGGTGCCAAAATTTGTTCGGACACGCAAGTAGGTAAGCAATGTGTGATTCACTCAGGTGCCGTACTGGGTGCGGACGGATTCGGCTTTGCACCCCAGGCAGACGGCTCCTACAAAACCATCCCTCAAATCGGTAACGTCGTCTTGGAAGACCAGGTGAGCATCGGAGCCAACAGTACGGTAGACCGAGCAACGATGGGGTCAACCCGTCTTTGTCAAGGAGTCAAAATTGACAACCAGGTGCATATCGCCCACAATGTAGTGGTTGGCGCACATACGGCTATCGCAGCACAAACAGGCATAGCAGGATCCACTACCATTGGGGCCTATTGCATTATCGCAGGTAAGGCCAGCATCGTAGGACACCTCAATATTGCAGATCACACCACCATTGGAGGAAATACGGGGGTGACCAAGTCGATCAAAAAATCAGGACAAACCCTATTTGGATTCTTGGCAATGGACTTAAACAATTTTCTCCGCTCCTACAGTATATTCAAAAATCTGGACGATCTCCAAAAACGCATTCAACAACTGGAAAAAAAGGGGTAATTTTATATCCCAAATCTCCTTTTAGTGTAAAAAACATGACAGTTAAACAGCACACCATTCAAAAGCAGGTAGAATTATCCGGGGTAGGACTGCATACAGGCGTAGTATCCAATATGACCTTTTTGCCGGCAGGGCCTAATCATGGGATCAAATTCCAACGCATTGATTTGGAGGGTCGACCTACTGTAGATGCAGACTGTGATTTGGTTGTAGATGTGTCAAGAGGTACGACCTTGGAACAAAATGGTGCTCGAGTATATACCGTAGAGCATGTCTTGGCTGCTCTTGTGAGTATGGAGATCGATAACGTCTTGATTCAACTTGACGGACCTGAGCCACCGATAATGGATGGGTCCTCTATCCAATTTATTGAGGTACTTGAGGATGCCGGACTTCAGGAACAAAATGCTTTGAGAAGATTTTTTGAAGTTCAAGAAACCATCCAATACAAAGACTCCTCTAGAGAAGTGGAGATGGTGGCTCTGCCTGCCAGTAACTACAGAGTAACGGTGATGGTTGACTACAATTCACCAGTACTTGGTAGTCAGCATGCCTCGATAACTGACATCAGTCAATTTAGACCAGAAATAGCTTCTTGTAGAACCTTTTGTTTTCTGCATGAACTCGAGATGCTTTACAAATCCAACCTTATCAAAGGAGGGGATTTGAACAATGCAATTGTAGTGGTAGATCGGATAGTGGAGAAAGAGGAATTGGCACATTTGGCCAAAATGTTTAATAAGGAGTCCGTCGAAGTGAAAAAAGAAGGAATCCTCAATAACGTAGACTTACGCTATAAAAACGAACCTGCGCGCCACAAGCTTTTGGATGTGGTGGGTGATTTGGCATTGGTAGGTCGTCCTCTGAAGGCGCAAATCCTTGCTGCTCGACCAGGACATGCTGCCAACGTCGCCTTTGCTAAAAAATTGAAACGAGCAATGGAAAAAATGGGATCTACTCACATCCCTTTTTACGATCCAAAGCTTCCTCCAGTAATGGATATCAATCAGATAAGCAATATTTTACCCCACCGCTATCCTTTTCAGCTGATAGACAAGATCATCTACCTAGATGAAACAGTCGTTGCTGGGGTGAAAAATGTCACCATGAACGAACCCTTCTTCATGGGCCATTTTCCTGGCAATCCCGTAATGCCTGGGGTCATGCAAGTAGAGGCAATGGCACAAACGGGAGGCATCTTAGTGCTGAGTTCAGTAGAAGATCCTGAAAATTACTGGACCTATTTTCTAGGCATTGAAAGTTGTAAATTTAGAAAAATGGTCTTGCCTGGTGACACCATAGTGTTTAAGTGCGAACTCCTGGCTCCTATCCGTAGGGGAATTGCTAAAATGAAAGGAGAGGCCTACGTAGGCAATACACTAGTTTGTGAAGCCATAATGACTGCAAGTATTACCCGAAAAGATATATGATCAGCTCCATGTGTTCTATTCATCCTGATGCCACAATAGGTTCAGGAGTTCATGTTGACCCATTTACCATGATCCATGAAGATGTGATCATCGGGGACAATACTTGGATTGGCTCCAATGTGACCATCTATCCAGGAGCAAGGATTGGTAAAAATTGCAAGATTTTTCCTGGTGCCGTCATTGCAGGAATACCGCAAGACCTCAAATTTCAAGGAGAAGAATCTACAGTAGTTATTGGGGATAATACCACCATTCGTGAATGTGTAACTATCTCTCGTGGTACGGTAGACAAGCAAACCACTGTTGTGGGTAGCAACTGCCTATTGATGGCCTATGTACACGTAGCACACGATTGTGTGATTGGAAGCCATGTCATTGTGGCCAATTCGGTTCAAATCGCTGGCCATGTATCCATCGAAGACTGGGCGATCATTGGCGGATCTAGTGCTGTACATCAGTTTGTGAGAGTCGGTATGCATGCCATGATTTCAGGTGGATCTTTGGTGCGAAAAGATGTACCTCCCTTTACCAAGGCAGCAAGAGAACCGCTCACCTATGCAGGTGTCAATTCCTTGGGCTTGCGCAGAAGAGGCTTCTCTAGCGAAACAATTGCACACATTCAAGAGGTATACCGTTACCTATTCTTGAATAGCTTAAACAATAGCCGTGCTCTTGAAGAAATAGAAATCAACCTACCAGCCACCAAGGAGCGAGATGAAATTTTAAATTTTATCCGTTCATCCGAGCGTGGGGTAATGAAAGGCTACATCAACTAGCATGTTTACCATCCAGGTTCAAAACGCTTCCAAGCGCTTTCACCACGAATGGATTTTTAAAAATCTCAATCTGGACCTTTCCGCAGGAGATTCAATCGCCATTACCGGTGGAAATGGATCTGGAAAATCCACCCTTTTGAAATGCCTATCTGGAGCTATTCCATTGACATCTGGGGCAATTCAATACCAATCAGGAACAACTCAAATTGTCGAAGAGCAGTGGTTTCGTAGCCTAGCGCTCGCTACCCCCTACTTAGAATTGCCGGAAGAATTTACGCTTAGCGAAGTGCTTTCCTTTCATTTTCAATTTAAAAACCCACTTCAGCAGCGATCTAACGCTGAAATTCTTGAGGTATTAGGGTTAGAGAAACACAAATCAAAAACCCTTTCTCAATTTTCATCTGGGATGAAGCAGCGGGTAAAGCTTGCCTTGGCCATTTTTTCGGAGGTTCCATTCCTCCTTCTAGATGAGCCTACCTCCAACTTAGACAAGCAGGGAGTAACCTGGTATTTGGACCTTATTCAGCAGTTTTCACAAGATCGAATTGTAATGATTTGCTCCAATGACCCGCGGGAGTATGATTTTTGTGAAAAAAAAATAGCCATGGAAGACTTTAAGTAAGTCAAATGGCCCATATTCGTAAGCTTGTACTATTCAAAAAATTACATCTCAAATGAATTCTCGACAGCTCTCCATTCTCCCAGTTCTTTTAATTTTTAGCCTTCTAGTTGCTTGCAAGGAGAAAGGAGAAACTCCAGACGCAAAAAAAACGCCAGAACAAATCGCAACCGAATCCCTAACGGGAACCGGAACTGCACAATGGACTGTGGCTGGTGGGGGATCAGTGACTCGTGATGGGCAGAATGTAACCAGCACCTATGCTACTTTTGAGGTAATTCTAAATTCAGGCACATCAAAAGCCTATTCCACTAAAAATGGAGGCGGATTATTTGATGACAACGGTACTTGGAGTTTTGCTGGAACCAACTTTGATAAATTTATTTTAACAGGGGTTAAACCTGCAGCTACGCGTGAGATTTCCTTTACACAAACAGGAACTACGCTACGATTTGACTTTCGAATTCCAGTGCCTGGAGCGCGAATGGATGGCACTACCTCCCTAGCGGGCAATTACACCTTTAACCTAGTGAAAAAGTAAGCAGGCTACTTGAGGCTAACTAAGGTTACTCCAGCTCCGCCTCTATCGGCGTGCTCATCCTCCAATTTCCCAACTTGAGGCATGGTTCGCAGTAAATTACGGCTTATCTCCCGGAGGATCCCGTCTCCCTTTCCATGAACAATCCGTAAATTTTTCACTCCTAGCATATTTCCCTCGTCTATAAAGGTTTGAATCAGCGGGAGAACTTCTTCTCCCCGCTTCCCCCTTAAATCTAGGTTGGGAGAAAAATCCATCATCTTGGTGGTCGTTTGATAACTCCCTCTTTTTTCAATTGACTTTAATTCCTTCTTCACTTCTGCTTTTGCGATTTTCTCCAGTCGGGAAAGTTTCACATTGGATTTCAAGTCTCCAATCAGAAGTTCAACATCTTTATTTTTTATAGCTACCACCTCGGCAATGGCTGAATTATCCTTTAGCCGTACCCAATCACCTACCTGGATTTGACCCCCTAACACTTGAATGCTAGGCTCCTTGATCGTGGTTTTTTCAGGTTTAACTTCCTCCTTAAAGACATCAAGCTCCTTCCTGAGTAATTTGGTTACCTCCTTCTCTGCCTTTCCCTCCTTAATTTCTCGAATTACAGACTCGATCTTTTTATTCGCTTGATCCAAGATCGACTTTGCTTCCAACTTGGCTTCTTGGATATATTGTTTTTTGGTTTGCTCCAAAGTTTCTTTCAGCTGTCCGTACTCCTTCAAGGTCAGCTCAAGCACTTTATCCTTTTCTTTAACCTCCTTCATGAGGATGTCATAGTGGTTTTTTTCGTTTTCCAGTTGGGTCAAGAGTCGATCGTAGCGAACGCGCTCTTCCCCAATTTGCTGCTTTGCATAGGCCACAATCTCTTTGGAGAGTCCGATTTTGGAAGCAATTTCCAAAGCGAAAGAAGAACCCGGCTTTCCAATTTCCAATTGATAAAGCGGTTCCAATTTTTGCACATCGTAGCGCATGGCACCATTCACTAGGCCCTGCTGCTTATCCGCCAACTGCTTTAAGTTGCCATAGTGGGTGGTAATTACCCCATAAGCACCCAGTTTGGCTAAAGTGAGGAGAATGGATTCTGCAATCGCCCCCCCAAACTGTGGCTCCGTACCTGTGCCAAATTCATCGATAAAAAGAATCGTTTTCTTAGTGGCGAACTGGGTAAAATGCTTCATACTCATCAGGTGTGAGGAGTAGGTACTCAAATCATTCTCCAAGCTTTGCTCATCTCCGATATCAATAAAAAAATGATCAAATAAAGAGCTCTTCGAATCAGGATGAACTGGTAATAATAGACCGCATTGCAGCATGTATTGCAAGAGGGCTACTGTTTTGAGTGCAACGGACTTACCTCCTGCATTGGGGCCAGAAATAAGTAACAAGCGCTTTTGAGGATCTAATTTAATATTGAGCGGGACTACCTGTTTTCCCTGGGCTTTTAAGGAAAATTCGAGGATAGGATGCCGTGCCTGAAACCAAGAAAGCGATCTTTCTTGAGTGAAAATGGGTTTGTGGCTATCCGTTTTAAGGGCAAATCGAGCCTTGGCACGCACAAAATCCAGTACACCCAGAAAATTGGTAGCCTTACGAAGTGCAGGAATAGTAGGCCGAAGCTGGTCAGTAAGTCGAGTAAGTATCCGAATGATTTCGCGCTTCTCCATGTACTCCAAGTCGCGAATTTCATTGTTGATATCAAGAGCCTCCTCTGGCTCCATAAATACCGTCTGCCCAGTGGCGGACTCATCGTGAATAAAGCCTCGAAGCTTGCGCTTATTCTCGGCCGCAATCGGAATTACCATTCTACCTCCGCGAATTGTCATTGCTGCATCCTCAGGCATCAAACCTTTAGCACGAGCCTCTTTGAATATCCGCTCCATCACTTTCCTTAGCCGACCCTCTTCATAAAGGATCTGGGTGCGAATCAATTGCAACTCTTTGGAAGCATTGCTTCTAAGTTTGCCTTTCTCATCCAGTACCTGATCGATCACCTGGAGCAGTTTGAGATCCAGGTCAATCAAAAGTCCCAACAATGCCTTCAGTGTTGGATAAGGATCTCCAAACTTTTGAAAAAAAGTAATGCAAGATTTAAGGGTTTGAAGGGCAAGTTTAACCTCTTGAAATTCTTCTTGCTCCAAAAAAGCACCCTCCAACTTGGCTTTTTCCAAGTAGGGGTTCAGATTAGTAAAGTGGGATGTGGGAAAAGTCTCGCCAGCAATGAGGAGCTGTCGAAACTCTTCTGTTTGGTCCAAAAGCCGTTGTACCAAGGAAAAATCAGTAGAAAAGGAAATGCTATCTACATAGCTTTGCCCTAAAGGAGAAGTACACTCTGCCTTGAGGAGCTCTTTGATCTTTACAAAATTTATTTTTTGCTCAAGGTTGGCTGGATACAGCATCAGATTTACTCCTTTGTCTTGGACTTAGTTTCGAGGACTACCAGGGAGTCAATGACACGAGCATAGATCCGGTCCATCTTTTCGGCAGATTCTAGGTAATATTCCATACTTTCTATAAAAACAGAATCAGTAACCTCATGTTTTAAAAAAATATCTTTTTCTAGTAAAGAATACAATACTTGGGAAGAGTCGTAGGAAATAGGCAAGGAACTGACTTTCCCTTCCGCAAGTTGTATGTCTACGAGGATAGATGCCATCAAACTCTCATCCAGGATCCCTTGAGGGGAAGAAGTGCTCGTGCAAGAAAGGCCTAGCGCTAGAAAAAGAAAGGAGAGGAATCGGTAAATCACAGGTTAAAATTAGGTTTTTTTAACGGATAAAATCCACTGAGGTAGCTGCTCTCAAATTTTAATTTTCGCTTCAAGACTTTAACTTAGCCAATTCAAATCCTACACATGGATCAGCTATTTAGCAAACTTAGAAAATATGAGATCATGATCCGAAAGGTGGCCAACAATCACCTTCAAGGAGAGTACCAATCGCTTTTCAAGGGATCTGGCTTAGAGTTTGATGATTTGAGGCCTTACCAGTATGGTGACGATGTGCGGACCATCGAATGGAAAGTCTCCGCCAAGGGTCATGGCACCTTTGTAAAGACCTTTAAAGAGGAAAAAGACCAGTCTGTTTATTTTTTATTGGATATTTCAGGAAGTCAGGATATTGGCCAGCAGGGTCTAAAAAAAATCGACCAAGGAAAATTAATTGCTGGCGTACTTACCCTTGCCGCGGTCTACGATGGCAGCCAGGTGGGATTGATCTCTTATTCCGACCAACAAGAAAAATTAATTTTACCCTCCAAGGGAAATAAGCAAGGTGTAAAGATTATTCGTGGGATTTTTGACCATGAAAACAAGAGTTTAAAAACCAATTTGAATGGGCTTTTTACCTTTGCGTTGAATCTCATTAAAAAGAGAAGCATCATTATCATTATTTCTGATTTTATCGATCAGGGTTATGAGCGGTCTTTTCGAGCACTTGCAGAGCGTCACGATCTGGTCGCTATCCAACTGACCGATCCACGGGAAGCTGCTCTACCAACCTTGGGGATTGTACCCATATTTGATAAGGAAAGAGGGAGAACCACTTGGGTAAATACTGTTTTTGGAAGCTTTTCAAAGAAAATTGCAGAAACCTTCACCAGTGAACGTGAACATTTGAAAGAGATCTGTAAAAAAAATCAAATCAATTACTTGGCTATAGATTCTAGACAAGATATTGTCATTCCATTGATTGACTTATTCAAGTACCGAAATAAACGAATGAAGCGTGGGTAGAGGCATTCTTTTACTTTTCCTTCTTAGCACATCCCTACAACTTTCAGCACAAAAAGTGCAGGTGAGCGGGTATTTTACCCAAGATTCTGCCCAGGTTGGTGAGCGAGTAGGTTTTGTATTGAAAGCAAGTTACCCTCAATCAGCGCAGTTAATCTTCCCCGACTCTACCTTCGATTTCTCTCCATTTGTCTTTCTTGAGAAGAAAACGTTTGTTTCAGCCACTGCGGATGGGGTCACCCAGGATAGTGCAATATACTTCCTGTCCAATTTTTCATTGGAGCCCTCCTCCTTTCTTTCGCTACCCGTCTTTGAACTAGCCCGATACGATAGCATCACCTACTTTACGAACGAGGCAGAGGTAAAGTTAAAGCTCAACCTAGATTCCATACCCGAGCAACTGCAATTCAAAGAAAATAATGTGTACCAACCCTTGGATAAACCATTCAACTGGTTTGTTTTTGGTGCTGTTATTGGGAGCATACTGCTAGGCGTAGGAATTCTTTTCTTTGTTTTTGCAGAACGAATTAAACGCCTATTCCGAAAAAATAGAGAAAAACTTCGATGGATCCAGTTTGAGCGAAAATGGAAAAAACTAGCCGAATCACTGCAGCAGAATCCAAATCAAACGCTTGCTGATGAGGCGATTGGCCTTTGGAAAGGGTATCTGGAACATTTGCGTTCTCAACCTATCCAAGAATGGACTTCCAGTGAAATTGCAGCTGCCTTAGAAGATACGGAAGTGTTTAAAGCCTTACGGAGCATTGATCTGATTATTTATGCTGGCGGAGAGGGCGACACAAGTGCTGCTACCACTTATCTTTTAGAAGTAGCCCGAACAAATTACCAAGCTACCTTAAACCAAATCACCCATGAGAGAGTCACTCGTTGAGTTTTTTTCTTGGTCTTGGTTTTTGCCAGAGACGTTTCAATCCTATGAATGGGAAAACCCATTGCTTTTGAATTTACTGTGGTTGATTCCTTTATTGGTATTGATTCGAAAGTTTATCAAGTTCCTCAAAAAACCAGTTCTAGAGCTATCGTTGCCGAAGAGTGTGGCTAAAGCCAACCCCTGGACCTACCTTCGATTGATTCCAACTGGCTTTTTCTTTCTGTTTCTAATTTTTGTAGTGCTGGCATTGGCCAGACCTCAACGGAGCAATGAGCGGGTCGAACAATATACTGAGGGTATTGATATTTTGTTGGTCATGGACATTTCTGAATCCATGGACTTGCAAGATTTTAGTCCCAATCGCCTAGAGGCAGCCAAAAAAACTGCTGTAGAATTTATCAATGGCCGATTTGGAGATCGAATTGGGATGGTTGTCTTCTCAGGTGAGGCCTATTCGCTATCTCCATTGACCAACGATTACGAATTGCTTACCAGCCTTATCGAGGAGATCAGTTTTTCCATGATTGAAGCAAAAGGTACGGCGATCGGCTCGGCAATTGCAGCAGGCACCAACCGCATGAAGGATAGTGAATCTCCCTCTAAGGTGATGATACTTTTGTCCGATGGAGAAAGCAATGCAGGCAATGTTGATCCCATTTTTGCTGCGCAACTTGCAACAGCATTTGGTATAAAAATATACACCATCGCAGTAGGAAAAGATGGAATGGTACCCTATGGAACTGATTTTTTCGGTAGGCCACAGATGGTAGAGAGTTACCTAGATGAAAGCACCCTACGAGAGATTTCTACTATTGGGGGTGGTCAATTTTTTAGAGCCTCGGATGGAAAGGCCTTGAATCAAATCTTCGAACAAATTGACACGCTCGAAAAAACAGAGATTCTTGAAAATCGATACAAGGAAACTGCTGATTTTTACAGGATATACTTATTCTGGGGAATGCTGTTTTTTGTGATTTGGATGGCTTTGAAGAGCAGTTTCTTCAACAATTTCCTACTCGACTAATTCGATATTCCGTTCTTTTTGCCATTCTGCTAATCGAGGATCCATCACTGCAAACCAAAGTGGCGGAATAAAAGCCAAGATAATCATGGCAGAATAGCCTGCAGGCAATTGGGGACTATCCTCATTGTGATCCAATACTTGGTACCGTTTGTGGGCAGATGCATGGTGATCGGAATGGCGTTGTAACTGAAAAAGGAGGAAGTTACTCACCAATTGAGAGGCATTCCAAGAATGGAGAGGTGTTACTTTTTCGTACTGCCCTGAAGGCAATCGCTTTCGTTGCATTCCATAATGCTCCAAGTAGTTCACGAGTTCCAAAAGTGAGAACCCTAATATACTTTGTATAAAAAAGAAGGCAGGCACTTCCCAAACGAGTCTTCCTCCTAGGTAAGAAAATAGCCCAAAAAAGAAGGAAATAAATACCAGGGGAAGGATTTGAAACCAAATCATTTGATTGGAAAGAGACCAGAGGCTTTGACCTTTCTTTTTCAGACGTTCTGCTTCTAAATGCCAGGAACTGAGGTATCCCTGGGTAACAGACCGCCACCAGAATGCATAGAAAGTCTCGCCTTTTCGGCTTGTGGCTGGATCTTCAGGAGTGGCTACGCGTACATGATGTCCTCGATTGTGTTCGATAAAAAAATGCATGTAGCAGACGGTCATCAAGAGAATCTTGGAATAAGTCTGTTCAATCTTTTCGGTTCGATGGCCCAGTTCATGTGCCACAGTAATGCCGATTCCACCAGTGATCAGAGCCATTCCGGTAGCAAAGGCAATCCAGGAAATCATAGACAATTCTTGAGTGCTCACCACATAGAAACCCCAGATCAGCACTGCCAATTGCACATAAACCCAAACAAAGGTGATCAGCTTGTAAAATTGAGCCTTCATGGATTCGCTAACTTCAGCTGCTGGAACATTGGCTTTATCCTTTTGAATCACATAATCCATTAGGGGAACAAGCAAGAAAACGAAAATATGAATCATCCATAGGAATGGGCCACCCCACTGCATTCCCAAAAAGAGTAGTGCAGGTAGAATCAGTGCACTAAAGAATCCGATTTTTTTCATGGCCATTAAGGTAGTATTTTTCGGAGAAAACAAAAATTTGTATTTAGTACCAAGTACCATGTACCAAGATTCCTCAGTAGTACGATTTGGGTCAGAACACGAATCCCTACTTTGTACTTCGTACTTGGTACAGTCCCCCACTTCTCCATTCTTCAATCAGCGTTCGACATTCGACATTAGTTTAGTTTCCGTATTTCGTACTTCGTACTTCGTATTTAAACAAAAAAGCCCTTCGAAGTGAATCGAAGGGCTTGAATAATGTGGCGGCGACCTACTCTCCCGGGTGTAACCCCAGTACCATCGGCGCTGCAGGGCTTAACTTCTCTGTTCGGGATGGGAAGAGGTGGGACCCCT
>CAMDLI010000036.1 GCA_945901615.1 Spirosoma fluviale | reverse complement strand
GTCTGAGATGCTTAATTCCTTATTCTGCATCAATAAATGTAGGATGCGGACCCTCGGTTCTTCCGAAAGTGCTTTAAAAATTCGCAAACCATAGTTTAAACTGATATTTTTGAGTCTCATTAGTAAGTTTTAACTTCGGGAACGAGGTGAAACGAAAATAATCGCTGAAATTGGCTTAAAATCATCAAGAAGTCCAAGGGCAGAACATCTTTGAACCCAATATTCGTGAAAATAACCTATTTATATGCGCTAATTCTGTTGTCGGGATTTTTTTTCTGCGCGCAAGACCTGATTGCACAAGATAACCAGGAAAAAAAAGTTGTCCAACTTTCGGGAATTATCCTCAATGCGGATAGCACAGACGCCGTTCCTGGGGTCAATATTTATGTGCCCAAAAAAGGTAGGGGAACTGTTTCCGGACGATTTGGGTATTTTTCGATGCCTGTTCTTGAAGGAGATACCATCGTATTCACTTTTATTGGTTTGAAGAAGCAAACCTTCAATGTGCCTCAAAAAATGGATAATGACCGCATCTCCTTGATTTTGACCATGGAAGTGGACGAGATCGCACTTGCTGAAATTGAGGTCATGCCTTATCCGACAGAAGATGAGTTTAAGCAAGCGGTGCTCACCATGTCGGTGGTAGACCCGATGTCCATCAGCCGAACGAATATGCGTCCTGAGATGCTGCTCCGTTGGGCGGAGTCCATGCCAGCTTCTGGCAATGAGAATTTCCGAGCCTTCCAAGAGTCCCAAATGCTCCAAAATCAAGATATATATGGCCCTAGGCCCTTGCGTATCTTGGACCCTTTTGCCTGGTCTCAATTTATCCGCTCCATCAAACGAGGAGACTTTAAAAGTAAGTAAATCAGATTTTTTTCGAGGTTTTGGGTGATTTTCAATAAATCCTTGACAAACATTTGGTCGGATTTATTTAAAAGGATATCTTTGTGCCTCATTTCAGAAAAGCAATACTTAAAACTAGCAATAGCATGAAAAGCGATATTCATCCAAACTATAGAGATGTAGTATTTTACGACACCTCTAGTGAGTTCAAGTTTTTGACCAAGTCTACCATCGAAACTAACGAATCAATCGTTTGGACAGATGGCAACTCCTATCCAGTGTACAAGATTGAAGTGAGCTCTGAATCTCACCCATTCTACACCGGTAAGAAAATGATGTTGGACACTGCAGGTCGTGTGGAGAAATTCAACAAGCGCTACGCGAAAAAGTAATTTGGACTTTCGTCCTTCGAAAAAGTCTCCCGGAGTACAGATTCCGGGAGACTTTTTTATTTTTGTTCTATGAAGCACCTCCTGTTGTTTGACGATCCTGCCATTCGCGGTTCGCTCCTTCCCTTTACTTTTACGCGGCCTATTGCCGACCTTCGGGTAGGGATCCTAAAAATTTCTCAGAAATGGGAAAAATATTCAGGAGCAGAGCTGTCCTATTGGACTCAAGACTACCTTCAAAATCTTTTTCCAAGGGGAGGGCAGCCTGGGATTGCAATCAATGGCTCCTGGTTGCCAGACACGCATTCCTGGCAGCAAGTCATGTCCTTGAAGGAGGATGAGGCATTATTTTTTGGAAAAACCTTGTTGGCCACAGCTTGTGGAGGACACGAAAAAACCTTGGCTTTTGCCTCTGAAAAGAAAATCATTCAAGCAGCACAAGAACCCGTGCTACTTCAAAAAACCTGGCATATTTTCCAATTCAATTCGGCAGAAATCCGAAAGGATTTTACCCTGATCACTGCCGGAAGAACTTCCAAGTCCATTCTAGATCCCCACACCTGCTGCTATGGGGAGCATCAGATTTTTATTGAAGAGGGGGCTCAAATCAGAGCTGCAGTACTCAATGCTGAGGGAGGCCCCATTTACTTGGGAAGAAACTCCGAGGTGCAAGAAGGTGCCTTGATTCGAGGCCCTTTTGCGCTATGCGAAGGTTCCACGGTCAATATGGGTGCAAAATTACGAGGAGATACCACTATAGGGCCCTATTCGAAGGTGGGTGGTGAGGTATCTAATTCGGTGATTATGGGCTATTCCAACAAGGGCCATGATGGATTTTTGGGTAATTCAGTGATTGGAGAATGGTGCAACTTGGGTGCAGACACGAATACCTCCAATCTCAAAAACAACTATGCTCCCGTTAAACTCTGGGATTATACCAAAGGAGGGTTTGCCAATACTGGGCTCCAGTTTTGTGGCCTGATGATGGGAGACCACAGCAAATGTGGAATCAACACCATGTTCAATACAGGTACCGTCATAGGTGTAGGAGCAAACGTATTTGGTGATGGCTATCCACGAAATTTTATCCCTTCCTTCGCTTGGGGTGGTGCAGCAGGCTTTTCCACATTTACGCCTCCCAAATTTCATGAGACCGCTCAGGCAGTTTATGCTCGAAGAGGGAAAGAATGGGGGCCCACTGAAAAAGAAATTCTCGATAAGGTTTTTGATTTGACCAAAAGCTATAGAATTTGGGATAAAACTTCCTGACCCACCGCACTATGCAGTTTGCAGCGATCCCCGGACTTCCGGAAACCAAAGAAAAGCTACTTAACGCGGTTAAGCTGAATCATCTCGCCCATGCCCTATTATTTCATGGGCCGGAAGGGTCAGCCAATTTGACTTTGGCACTCGCGCTGGCAAGCTACCTCTACTGCGAACAAAAATCGGATACCGATTCCTGTGGTACCTGCGGCTCGTGCCAGCGGATGAATAAATTGATTCTTCCTGACTTAAATTTTGCATTTCCTGTCGTTGCCTCATCCAAGGAAGAGGATGGAGAGGAAGAGGGCAATGATGGCAAGTCCGACCTGTTGGGCAATTGGCGGAAGTTTGTGTTGGGGCAGCCTTATGGCAATGTGCACGACTTCATCTACTTCAATGGCTTTGAAAAAAAGCAGTTGAATATCACCAAAGCAGCGGCTCGGAAAATGATCCAAACCCTGTCTTTGATGTCATTTGAGGGCGGCTATAAAATCATGCTCATCTGGGCACCTGAATATTTGCACTCTTCGGCAGCGAATTCCCTACTCAAGATTATCGAAGAGCCCCCTACCAAAACCCTTTTCTTGCTGGTCACTTCCCAAGCCGATCAACTGCTGACCACCATTTTGTCGCGAACACAAAAAATACTCGTTCGTGCATTTTCTGACGAAGAAGTCAGCAGTCACCTGGTAGAAACGGGCAGATGTGAAGCCAAGGCTGCTGCTCAGATTGCCATGTTGGCGGACGGCAACATGCGGACAGCTTTTCAGTTGATTGATCAGGTGGAGGACCAGACTGTACGTCAGCTTCGGGATTGGTTTCGACTTTGCGCTACCAAAAATTTAAAAGAGATCTTCCAGCTTTCGGAGGATTTTCATAAGGCGGACAAGGAATCACAAAAGTCTCTCATGCTCGCAGGATTGAATGTGACCCGTGAGATCTTATTGAAAAATCTTGACTTGGACCACCTCCTACGTACTACCGACGAGGATCGAACCTTCATCAACAACATCAGTAAAAAGATGTTGACGGAGGAGCATGCGGTCCAGCTCTATGAGACCTTTAATTCCGCGCATTATCATTTGGAACGAAATGGGAATGCGAAAATGATTTTCACTGACTTATCCATGGAGATTCTTTTGATGATGTCCAAAAACTAAGGAGATGAAAAAGAAGGTTCTTGGACGGAAGGAAAAAATCACACTCCCTGAGTTGGGACTAAATCTTGTAGGAGCCAAAATTGATACTGGAGCCTACACGAGCAGCTTGCATGCAGAAGAAATTCGGATTGAAGAGGTAGAGGGGCGCAAATTGCTTTATTTTAAAATCCTGATGCCTGCGCACAAGAAATTCACGGGCAAAACCCTTTTTTTTGAATCCTTCAGAGAAAAGAAAGTCAAAAACTCCTTCGGACAAGTTGAGGTCCGCTACCTGATAGAAACAAAGCTCCAACTAGCAGGAGAAACCTTTCGAGCCGAGTTTACGCTCAGCGACCGGTCTAGCATGAAAAATTCCATTCTGCTGGGTAGAAAAATTCTACGGGGTAGATTTCTCGTGGATGTATCCAAAACCAACTTAGGTAAACCCTATCGCAAAAAGAAATGAAAATTGCTGTCCTTTCGAGGAATCCTAAATTATTTTCAACTCAACGATTGATTGAAGAGATCCAAAAGGCGGGTCATGAGGCCAGGGTGGTAGACCACAGTCTCTGTGATCTGATCATTGAGCAAGAAGGCCCCTCCATCATCTACAAGGGGCTGCGTTTGGAGGGTGTCGACGCAATTATTCCACGAATAGGGGCATCCGTAACCTTCTATGGCACGGCTGTGGTTCGACAATTTGAGTTGATGGGTGCATTTTCTGCAGTCACTTCGCAGGCGATCGTTCGAAGTAGGGACAAGCTGCGGAGTTTACAGATTCTTTCAAAAAATGGTTTGGGTATGCCCAAGACGGCCTTTACTAATTTTTCCAAGGGAGGAGAGAAGCAGCTGATCGAGCAGGTGAGTGGGGCTCCTGTGATCATCAAATTATTGGAAGGAACGCAGGGTTTGGGAGTGGTGCTAGCCGAAACTAAGAAAGCTGCCCAGTCCGTGGTGGAAGCCTTTCATGGCTTGAAGGCCAGAATAATTGTTCAGGAGTACATCAAAGAGGCAAAGGGAGCAGATATTCGTGCTTTCGTAGTGAACGGGAAGGTCGTAGGGGCTATGAAGCGACAGGGTGCAGAAGGGGAATTCCGCTCCAATCTTCATCGGGGAGGAGTGGCAACTGTGATCAAATTGAGTCGTGCGGAAAAGCAAGCAGCTCTCAATGCTGCCAAGGCCTTAGGCTTGGATGTAGCAGGGGTGGATATGCTTCAGTCTGCGAGAGGACCTTTGATTTTGGAAGTCAATAGTTCTCCCGGGTTGGAAGGAATTGAAGGCGCTACTGGCGTAAATGTTGCAGCAGAAATCATCAAATTTGTCGTGGATTCTGTGGTGAAGAAATCATTAAAGCGTGAAAATCAGTGAGTAATCGAATTGTAAAAATTGGAACACGTGCAAGCAAACTTGCCCTCTGGCAAGCGGACTATGTCGCAGACTTGTTCAAAAAAGCTGGGTTGGCTTCGGAAATCGTTCAGATCGATACGAAGGGAGACCAGGTGTTGGATGTTTCCATTTCAAAGATTGGATCCAAAGGGGTTTTTACCCAGGAGCTAGAAGATCAGTTGTTGGATGGAAGGATTGACATTGCCGTGCATTCCGCAAAGGACATGCCTTCTAGGTTGGGGGAAGGTTTGGAGCTGATTGCATTTTCAGTTCGTGAGCAAGCCCAGGATGTGCTTTTATCCGCACAGACGCATCTTTCCTTAGCAGATGCAAGCAAAGAAATAACTATTGGAACTTCTTCTACCAGAAGAATAGCGACCCTCAAGCATTTTTACCCACATGCAAAAGCGGTGGAGGTGCGAGGAAACCTACAGACCCGCATTCGAAAAATGGAGGAGGGTCTTTGCGATGCCTTACTGTTGGCCTATGCTGGGGTTTACCGAATGGGTTATTCAAACCTGGTGGTGGAGCATTTAGACTTAAATCAATTTATACCTGCAGTAGGACAGGGATCCATTGCTATTGAGGCTTGCACGAGTCTTGATTCCAAGCTTCGTGAAGCCATTGTTTCTGCTTGTAATGATACAGCAACAGCCATTTGTTTGCGAGCCGAGCGTGCGTATCTACGGGTACTGGAAGGAGGCTGTAGCATTCCCGTTTTTGCGTTGGCAACACTAGCGGACAACCAAGTTCATCTCAAAGGTGGGATTGTAAGTTTAGATGGGCAGCAGCGCATCGTGTTGGAACTAACAGGGCCTCTCACGGAGGCAGAGCAGTTGGGTGAAGCATTGGCAATACAGGTCCTTCAGGCTGGAGGAAAAACTATTTTAGAACAGATCAAACAATCCCCTCATTGAGATGAACAAGAAAATGCGAGTTTTATTCTTCTTTCTTTTTGTGCTGAGCTTTTCGGCTTGTGGCAAAGACAAGGACTATGTGGTCACCATTTCCACGCGACATGGAGAGATTAAGGCGATTCTATTTGATGATGCGCCTGAGCACAAGTCTAACTTTTTATCCTTGGCAGAGGATGGTAGGTTTGATTCCACCCAGTTTCACCGGGTCATTCAAGGCTTTATGGTTCAAGGTGGGGATGTGTTTGGAAAGGAGGGCCTACCAGCTCAAGAATGGCCAACGCTACCTGCGGAGATTCAGCGTAAGCATGTCCACATCAAGGGAATGATCGCTGCAGCAAGACAGGGGGATAACATCAACCCACAAAAGCGGAGCAACGGCTCTCAGTTTTACATCGTGCAGGGAAGAACTTACGAGGAGTTGGAATTGACGACTGATTTTCCTGCTTTGCAGAAAGCAGTATTTCAGTTTATGCAGCTGGAGAGCCAAAAGCAGATGAAGGAAGATTATAGCCGCTTATTTGCAGAAGGAAAAATGGATAGTTTGACGCAGCTGTTACTTGCCAAACGGGATGAGATTGCCAAGACCTTGTCTTTGAAACTCACCAAGGATTATACTCCTGAACAGGTGAAGGCCTATTCAGCACTAGGTGGAACGCCTCACTTGGATTTTGAATACACGGTCTTTGGACAGGTGATCCAAGGCCTGGAGGTTGTTGATAAGATTGCAGCAGAGAAAACAGCCCGTGAAGTTCCTTTGGACCCCGTATTCATGAAGGTTACGGTAGAAAAAATGTCACGGAAGAAAATTGAAAAAGAATTCGGCTATGTCTATCCAGTTGTCCAATAAGCCAAAAATCTTGATCACGGGAGCCAATGGCTTGTTGGGTCAAAAGCTGGTGGAGCAGCTAGTAGCACAAGGGAATTTTGACGTGATTGCTACCGGCAGAGGTTCCTGCAGGCTCTCGGGTACAGGGTTTACGTACCAGAGTTTGGATATTGAAAATGAGCAGGAGGTGGAGGAGAATTTGGCGCGACTTCGTCCGGATGTGCTGATTCATGGAGCAGCGATGACCCATGTGGATGACTGTGAAAAAAACCAGGAGGGATGTCACCGTGCCAATGTGCTTGCGACCTCCTATCTGGTGCGCGCGGCAGAGAAGATTGGAAGTCACTTTATTTTTGTGTCTACAGATTTTATTTTTTCCGGGGAGGATGGACACAATCCCTACACCGAGGAAGCTATTCCCGACCCAGTCAATTACTATGGGCAAACCAAGTTGGACGGAGAGGAGCTGCTCAAGCACTCTACCTTGAAATGGGCGATTGCGCGGACGGTCTTGGTTTATGGACTTGCCAATGATTTGAGTAGATCCAACATCATCCTCTGGGTCAAGTCTTCTTTGGAAGCGGGCAAGCAAATTCAGGTGGTGGATGATCAGGTGCGAACCCCAACCTTGGCAGAGGATTTGGCAGCAGGATGTATTTTAATTGCCGAGCAAGGAGCTAGCGGTGTGTTTAACATTTCTGGATCAGAATTGCTGACTCCATACGATATGGCCATGCAGACGGCTGATTTCTTTGGCTTAAACAAGGAGTTGATTGTTCGCACGGATTCTACCCGATTTACGCAGCCGGCGCGAAGACCAATGAAGACAGGGTTTATCATTCAAAAGGCGGTGGATCAATTGGGCTATCGTCCAAAAACGTTCAAGGAAGGCATAGGGATATTGGCAAAGCAAATTGCCTTGGCCTCTTCCTGATTGAGGAATAGCTTTGGATCATTAAATCCAGACTTTAGAAAATTATTTTTTCATTCCATCCTTTTCGGCCTCATTTCAGGCCTGTGTAACTATTGATTCAAAAAAAACGTACACTAAATTTCTTCTTGCTTCGTTTTGGCAGAAGAATTGTACCTGTAGTTCTACTTTAATTTTCCAACTAAATCTGAAGGACCATGAAAAAGCTAGCTTTAATTGTCTTAGTTACCCTGAGTTCACTCTCCGTATATGCCCAAAAGGCTGGCTTTGGCATCAAAGGGGGATTGAGTAGTACGCAAGTAAATTTCGAAGGAGAGCAGCTTGTTCCCAGCGATGCGCAAATGGGGTATCACCTAGGGGTATTTGCTCGGTTTGGTGGAGTTGGATTCTTTGTTCAGCCGGAGGTATTGTTTACACAGACCAGCGGAAAATTTAAACTTGAATTGCCTCCAATAAGTAGTGTTTCTCCCACTCAATACGAAGCCAAGTTTAACCGTTTGGATGTACCTGTAATGGCAGGATTTAGAATGCTCAAAATCATTCGAGTGATGGCAGGACCAATTGCCAGTTTCAACATAGACTCTTCGTTAAAGGAAGCAGATACCACGGTTAAAAATATCGATTTCAAAAATGCAACCTTCGGCTACCAAGCTGGTGTCGGGGTGGATCTAGGCAATTTGTCTATTGAAGGAAAATACGAAGGGGGGCTTAGTAATTTCACGGAGAATGTTGGTTCCTACACCACGGATAATCGCCTCAACCAATGGGTACTTTCTGTAGGATTTAAATTATTCTAACCTTCAACTCCTCAATATAAGCCGAGCTTAAATCCATAAAAAAGCCCTTCCAAATTCAATTTTGGAAGGGCTTTTTTATGTAGGACTTGATTTACTTTTTCTCCATCACCAAAGGCGCTGGAGTAGCCCATTGGTGGATAGGCTTCAAATCCACCACATAGACACTTCGGCCGTGAGTACCGATCACTAGGTGGTTTTCACGGTCCTGGATGACCATGTCGTAGATGGCTACGTTCGGGATTTGGCCTTGGAATAGGTTCCAGTTTTTTCCAGTATCCAAACTTACATAGAGTCCATGGTCTGTACCCAAATACAGGATATTGGACATTTTTGGATCTTCAATGATGATATTCACCGACTCATTGGGTAGGTTGGAAGCAATGGAGGTCCAAGTTTTGCCATAGTCTTCGCTTTTGTAGACATAGGCGGTAAACTCATCGTAACGGTAGCCATTGAGCGTAATGTAAACTAGTCCCTCTTTGGTGGCCGAAGGAGAGATGCTGCTCACCCAACGATCTTGAGGAAGTCCAGCATTCAAGCTAGTCCAGCTGCCTCCATTGTTTCGCGTTACCCAGACATTGCCGTCATCTGATCCTGCATAGAGTGTTCCAAATTCAAGTGGTGACTCTTCCACTACGGATAGCGTAGCAAAAGGTACATTTCCACTTTTTTGATTTTTAGTTAGATCTGGAGAGATTGTGGTCCAGGTATTTCCTTGATCTAGGGACTGATATACGTACTGCGAACCCATGTAGACGATGTCTTGATTGTGGTAGCTAAGCTCCGCCGGGGTTCTCCAGTTCCAACGGTTCGGAGCCTTACCGATGTCGTGGCCTGGGGTGATGCGCTTGCGCTCATTCGTCTTTTTGTTGATGCGGACGTAGTTTCCAAACTGTGAACCAGTGTAGACGATGTCGTTGTTGCGCGTATCAACTGCCACGACCATGCCATCGCCGCCATACAGCGACTCCCAAGGATCTTCAGGTGCGTTGGTGGACTTGCCATACCATACCCCGTTGTCTTGCATGCCGCCATAAATGTTGTAAGGCGTAGCATTGTCTACCATGATGGAATAAAACTGGGAGATAGGCATCTGGGTATTCAAGTGATCCCAACGAGATCCACCACCGTAACTTCTATACAATCCACCATCGTTACCTAGAAGGATGTGCTTGGAGTCTTTGGGATTGATCCACATGGCCTGGTGGTCGGAGTGAGGTCTACCGATGGAGTCGGTACGGGAAAAGTTCTTACCACCGTCACGAGACACCAAAAGAGGTACCCCCAACACAAAGATTTCGTTTTCGTCGGTAGTGCTTACCCGAATCTCTCCAAACCAATAGCCGTAGGAATTGTACAATTGGCTGATATCTGATTCAGATACTAAGGACCAGTTTTTTCCACTATCCGTGGATCGGTATACCTCCGCACCTTTGATCGGAGCACCAAACATCGCTGCATTGGCATCTACAGCGCCACCTAGGTAGTTGGCAATTTGGGTGGTGGTGATTTTACCGGTTTTCAACTGGCGCTTCAATTCTGCCGGAGTGTACTTGCTAGCAAACTGGTTTCTCCGGAAAAAAGACTCTAATTTCTTGTCTTCCAAAGCCAAGGCCTGGTCAAGGGTCATGGTAGCAAAATCTTCCAACTTGATTGGATTTTCTTCTGGCTGAGCCCCAGGGCGTTGTCTTGGAGCAGGAGCGGGCTTGGTTGACTTGCCTTGGTTGTCCAAAAGGGCATAAACCACTTCTGGACTAGAAAGACTGAAATCAAATCCTATTCTGCCTACAAACTCATCCTGTGGAAAACCACTCACCGATTTTTTCCAGGTATCTCCTCCATCTTCTGATCTCCAGATGGTAGAGCCTTTGCCGTTGCCGATAAAGTCATGTGCCTGACGGAACCGTTCCCAGCTAGCTGCAAGAAGGATATTTGGGTAGGTCGGATGTACCTTGATGTCAATGACCCCGGTGTTGTCGTCAATGTAGAGCACCTTCTTCCAGGTTTTGCCCCCATCTATGGTCTTGTAGAGACCTCTTTCTTTGTTTTTGGAGTACAATCCACCCATGGAACCCACCCATACGATGTCGGGATTGGTAGGGTGAATTTGAATTTGGCCAGTGTGCTGGGAGTGAAGTAATCCCATCATTTGCCAGCTTTTACCGCCATCGACTGATTTGTAAAGGCCTGCACCTGCATAGGTGGATCTACTGGAGTTATTTTCTCCTGTTCCTACCCAGAGTATGTCATTGTTGGATTTGGACAGGGCCATGGCACCAATGCCCAATGCCGCTTGATGGTCAAAAATCGGAGTAAAGGATTGTCCATTGTCAGTGGTTTTCCAAACCCCACCTGAAGCTGCAGCCACATAAAAAGTGTTTGGATTTGAAGCTACCTCAATGTCAATGATTCGTCCAGACATGTTGGTAGGTCCTACATTCTTGGCTTTGAAATTTGCCAATGGAGAGGAGGAAAGTAGGGCACTATGCTTGTTTATGGACTCCTGAAGTGCTTTTTCTGAAGTTGCGGGGATAGTTTGAGCACCAACTTTCAGGGATAGGAGCCCGCCAACAAGCAGGAGGGCAAGGGTTGATTTTTTCATAGTGGGTTGAATAAGAACTTCAAGTTAGGAATTCAGAATGGATTCGAATCTAAAATTAGATAAACCGATTATTTGTCGGGGTAAAAGGTAGCATGCCCTTATTCCAAATGGAATTGGTAGAAAAGGACCTTGTTTGAAGGGCTATTCCTTAGCCAATCAAGTTGCCGGCTTCATCCCAGACGGCAACTTTACTTCGTTCCTCCGGTTTGAGGTATACTTCGGCATACTTATCAGGATTTGCTAGGCCATGTTTGGTGAGTACGGCTGCAGGAACTCCATCCCAGACGTTAGGTACATTGCCTTGGTAGCCCATGTATTTCCATCCTTCTTGGGTGGAAAAATATCCGGAACAAGTAAGGTTGCGAAGCATGTTGAACCAGCGTACTCCACCTTGGTAGTCATCGCTTGCTTTTTCTGGCCAAGCCACCAAATCCACGATCTCCACTACTTGTGCTGTTTCTAAAGAGTTGAACGATTTGCCGAATTTTTCCTCTGCCTCAAAGTCCAACCACATCAGGCCACCTCGCATGGGTGTTTGCATGCTGGGCTGGTCCTTCATCATGAATTCAATAAAGTCAGGTACCCCAAGAGCAGTGGCAGCAGGAGATTGATCGTCAGCCGGCATAATGAGGTCGACCAGTGTTGTGATTTTCTTCAGTTCTTCTTCCGTGAAAAATTTTTCCGCAAGTAGTTTTGCATCCCGAGCTTTTTCCTCCTCCGTACGACCACCGGGAGTACCTATAATAGCGCCTTTAAGTTTGACCTGCTCTGGCTCGCAGCCTAGCAATAAGCCTGCACCAATCGAGCCTGCAAAGAGTAGCTTTAGATTTTCTCTTCTATTCATGGCCTAGATATTTTTTTGTTTGAGCTGTTCGATGATGTAGTCCGATGTTCTCCAGGAGAGGGCTAAAATCGTCCAGGTTGGATTTTTATCTGCTTGGGACACAAAAGGCCCTGCATCCACAATAAACAAGTTTTTGCAGGCATGTACTTGGCAATTGGAACTAACGACACCTGATTTAGGGTCGTTGCTCATTCGCGTAGTGCCTACTTCGTGGATGATCCTTCCAGGTCCAGCAAGTCCATAATTGCTTTCCGGGCCCGGTTTAGAACCCAAAAGAGTGGCTCCAGCTTGAGTCAAGATCTCCTCAAAAGTATCCTGCATGTGCTTGGCTTGTTTGATCTCTTGGTCTGTCCATTTGTAATGAAACCGAAGTACTGGAATCCCATAGGTGTCGACCACATTTGGATCGATTTCACAGTAATTGCTGTGCTGGGGGATGCTTTCTCCTCGCCCAGACATGCCTAGGGTCGACCCATAAATTCGACGGATGTCTTTTTTGAGGCCCGTTCCATAGCCACCATTTGGACTAGGATTGCCAAATTCATCTTTGAGGTACTTCCGCATACTATCCATGCTGCCTCCTGCTCCGTAGGTGGGCTGTCCCATCCCTCCCCAATATTCAATGTGATAGCCGCGAGCAAAATCTAACTTCTTGTTGTCTTTCCACCAGGGGGTGTACATGTGCATACCTCCTACGCCATCCTCGTTGTAGCGATCTCGGTCGATTAGGTCGGGTAGAATACCCATGCGATCGGCGCCAGTGGAGTCGTGGAGGTACCTGCCCAAAACCCCTGAATCTGCTCCTATTCCATCAGGATGTGCCTTGGATTTGGAATTCATTAGGATACGTGCAGACTCACAGGCGGAGGCGCCTAGGACCACTACTCTTGACTTTAACTTGTATTCTTTGCGGTCTATCTTGGATACAAAGGAGACGCCATTGGCTTTGCCCGTGTCATCCGTAGTGACTTTACGAACCATGGAATAGGTGAACAGGTCTACCTTTCCTTTTTTCATGGCAGGGTGAATCAGGCAAGTGCCTGAGGAAAAATCTGCATAAGCCTGACAGGCCCGGTTGCATTGATTGCAGAAAAAGCATACTCCGCGCTCCGCATTGATCGGACGGGTAAGCATCGAAAGTCTTCCAGGAATCATGGGTATTCCTGCTTTATCTGCCCCTCGTTTGATGAAAAGCTCGTGCAGTCTGGGCTTGGGAGGAGGGAGGAAAAAGCCATCTGGCTCGTTAAAAATACCTTCCTTAGAACCAAAAACTCCGATTAGTTTATCTACTTTGTCGTAGTAGGGTTTCAAATCTTCGTAGCCAATTGGCCAATCATGACCTAGTCCATCGATGCTGGCGCGTTTGAAGTCATTGGGTCCAAAGCGAAGGGAGATTCTCCCCCAATGGTTGGTCCGTCCACCCACCATGCGGGATCGGAACCAGTCAAACTGAGTTCCATCCTTGCGGGTGTAGGGTTCGCCTTCTATCTCCCATCCTCCGATGGCCTGATCAAAGTCTCCAAAAGGGCGAATTTTGGTGCCAGCACCCCTTCTGGGAGATTCCCAGGGTGGGCGAAGTTGGGTTCGATCTTCTTCCTTGGCAGGGTCAAAATCTCCACCTGCTTCCACCACGGCCACAGAAAGTCCGGCTTCGGAAAGAATTTTAGAGGCCATGCCTCCACCAGCTCCCGAACCAACAATGATTACGTCGTAGCTATCTTGGGTTTCTTTGATTTGTAAAGACATAAAAGAATGGGTTGAATAGAACTAAACTAGCAATTACTTGGCAACTTAGGAAACCTAAAGTTTAAAGGGCCTTTGATATGTAGGGCCACAAGGTTTCCATGACCAATCTATGCCCTTCTGCGGTGGGATGGATGCCATCGGGAAGATTGAGGTCCGGATTGCCTGCCACACCTTCCAAAAGAAAGGGAATCAACTCAATGTTTTTTTCCTTTGCCACGGCAGGGTAAATGGCTTTGAATTCTTCGGTGTATTCTTGTCCCATATTCGGTGGGATCTGCATGCCTGCAAGGATGATCTTGGTGTTAGGATATTTGGCTCGAACCTTGTCTACAATGGCTAGGAGATTTTTCTTGGTTTCGGTAAGTGCAATCCCGCGTAGTCCATCATTTCCACCCAATTCCAGCACAAATAAATAAGGCTCTTCTTCCAAAAACCAATCCAATCGACTGAGACCGCCAGCGGTGGTTTCCCCACTCAAACCTCCATTGATTACGCGATACTCTTTTTTTAAGCTATCCAAGCGGGACTGAGTCCGCCCTGCAAAGGATTCTTCTGGATCAATTCCATAGCCTGCGGTGAGGCTATTTCCAAAAAATAAAATGGTCTTTTTAGGGGTAGCATCTACTACTTGTTTTCCTTCTTCAGCTTCTTTTTTCTCGGTTGATCCGCTACAAGAGGTAAGCCATGCGGCTAAAAGAATAACTACGCAAAAGTAAAAATTGGTGACTGATGATTTCATGGTGAATCGATTAACTTTTGAATTGCTCAAATGAGGGGCAAGGTGAACTGTTTGTTTCTTTCAAGAACTGCTGCCTTGGTCGATCAATTTGTGCTATCTGTCGACAGGAGGAGCCTTAACTGTTGTAATTTTGTTTTCTTTACGCGAATTCCAACGAATTTTAGTAAGTCGCTAACAAATTAAGCAAAAATAGCGTTTGACTTTTCAACTCCTCGAACAACTTCATGTCCATTTTAGACCTTCAAAACGTAAGTAAAACTTATCAAAGTGGTAGCCGAAAGCTTACCGTCTTGGATCAGGTAACCTTTTCTATCCAACCTGGAGAGACCATTGCCATCGTAGGACCCTCAGGAAGTGGGAAAACCACCCTTCTTGGTTTGTGCGCAGGCCTTGATTCCAGCAGCACTGGTTCTGTAGTACTCAATGGAGAAGCCCTTGAAAATTTGAATGAAGATCAGCGTGCTGCAGTGCGAAGCAGAGATGTGGGTTTTATTTTTCAAAACTTCCAGCTACTGTCCACCCTCACTGCACTGGAGAATGTAATGGTGCCACTCGAGTTGAAGAAACGTAAGGATGCCAAGGAGAAGGCCATGGAGTTATTGGATAAGGTAGGGCTGAAAGATCGAGCGACGCATTACCCGACACAACTTTCAGGTGGAGAGCAGCAACGCGTGTCCATTGCACGAGCCTTTGCCAATGCGCCAAAAATACTTTTTGCAGATGAGCCTACAGGCAATTTGGATACCGAAACAGGTACCATGATCGAGAATTTGATTTTTGATTTGAATAAAGAGCAGGGAACTACCCTAGTGCTGGTTACTCACGACTTAGAGTTGGCAGCCAAAACGCAACGCATCGTTCACATCAAGGGTGGAAAAATACAGGATGACACTCATGCCTGATTTTGCCTGGATTTTAAAAATGGCGCTGCGGGATTTTAGAAAAAATCTCTCCCGCTTGCTACTTTTTGTTTCCTCCATTGTGGTGGGAATAGCGGCTTTGGTGGCAATCAGCAGCTTTGGAGAAAACCTAGTCAAAGACATTGATAATCAGGCCAAGGAGCTCTTGGGGGCAGATTTGGTACTCGAAAACAACAAGCCTCTTGGAGACATTGGGTTAGATTCCCTTGCTGTGGCGACTGCATCCGAAGTGAATTTTGCGTCGATGGTCGCTTTTCCCAAAAGCGATGCCAGTAGATTAACGCAGGTTCGAGCATTGGAAGGAAATTTTCCTTTTTATGGGAAACTAGAAACTATCCCTGCCGCCGGGGAGAAAAGTTTTAGAAGTGGCGGTAAAAGGGCGCTGGTAGAAAAAGCGCTTATGGCCCAATTTGGTGCGCAAATAGGGGATTCTATAAAAGTAGGCGCGCTTAGTTTCCAGATTGTTGGGGAGCTGCAGAAGGTGCCTGGCCAGACGGGGATTACCGCAAGCGTGGCTCCGGCCGTCTACATTCCTTTGGGATACTTGCAAGAAACTGGTTTGGTCCAGTACGGGAGCCGAGTGGAGTACAATCGTTATTTGCAATTTGCTCCTGGTGCCGATGTGGCCAAATTGATCAAACCCTACGAAGCGCAATGGGAGCTCGAGCGCATTGATGCGGACACCGTCGAGGATCGGAAACAAAGTACGGGTCGCTCTTTTGGCAACTTGTCCAATTTCTTGACTTTGGTGGCATTCATCGCCTTGCTGCTAGGATGTGTAGGAGTGGCTTCAGCCGTAAATGTGTTTGTGAAGGAGAAATTAGCTTCAGTAGCAGTCCTTCGCTGTTTGGGAGTAGCCTCTTTGGATGTGTTGTTGATTTACCTCCTCGAGATTGTAGGGATGGGCTTTATTGGTGCCGCGATAGGCTCTATCTTGGGAACTTTATTGCAGTTTGCTTTACCCCTTGTTTTCGCAGACTTTTTGCCTGTGGAAGTTACGGTTGGGATATCCTGGAAATCTGTCGGCTTTGGCATGGTTACAGGCCTATTTGTGTCTATCCTATTTGCCTTGTTGCCCTTACTCAAGGTGCGCAAAGTTTCTCCAATGGCTACTTTGAGACCTGAAACTGCCGATACTACCCTGCTTAAGGACCCCGCTCGCTGGGCGGTTCTGGTAGGAATTCTTCTATTTATTTTTGGCTTTAGTTTTTACCTCCTCGGCAAGGTTACCTGGGCTTTGGGTTTCACAGCCTTTGTGCTGATTGCTTTTGGTATGCTTTGGGGAGTAGGAACTGCGCTGATGTGGGGTGTAAGAAAATTTTTACCGCTTTCCTTGAGTTATCCATGGCGGCAGGCACTTTCCAATTTGTACCGCCCGAATAACCAAACCATCTCCCTCATTGCGACCATTGGTCTTGGTACGGCCATGATTAGCACCTTGTTTTTCTTGCAAAATCAGTTGCTGCAAGAGGCGAAGTTTGCGGATAAAAAGGACCAGCCAAACATGCTTTTGTTTGATATTCAAACCGCTCAGTTAGATCAAGTGAGGGAAAAAGTAACCGGACAGAAGATGCCTATTTTGCAGGAGGTACCGATTGTCACCATGCAATTGAATACCATCAATGGGGTGGATAAAAAAGCGAATGAGAAACTTCCGGAAGAGAAGAACTACAGTCGCTGGCTTTACAATCGAGAGTTTCGAGTGACATACCGAGATACCTTAATTTCTTCGGAGCAATTGACAGATGGAGCTCTTATTCCTAAAGGGGCTAGAGGCGATAGCATTTTTGTTTCCTTTGAAAAAGGATTTGGAGAGGGGAATGGATTCAAGATTGGGGATGAAGTAGAGTTTAATGTGCAGGGTCGACCTATCAAAACCTACATTGGAAGCTTCCGTGATGTAAAATTCAATCAAGTGTCTACCAATTTCTTGGTTCTTTTTCCTGACGGCGTTTTAGAGGAAGCTCCTAAGTTTCATGTGATCATTACCAAGACTAGCACAGATAAGCAGGCCGCTGAAATGCAGGCGGAGATGGTTCGGGAATTCCCAAATATCTCCATTATCAACCTCGGAACGATTGTGGAGACACTTGAAGAAATTTTGGGTAAGATCAGCTTTGTGATTCAGTTTATGGCCTTTTTCTCCATTGCTACAGGAATCTTGGTGTTGATCAGTTCGTTGATTATCAGCAAATACCAGCGCATGCGTGAAAGTATCTTGCTGCGTACTTTAGGGGCAAGCTCAGCCTTAGTTCGTCAGATCAACACCTTGGAATACTTCTTTTTGGGGAGCCTAGCCTCTCTATCTGGAATTTTACTTTCCTTTTTAGCTACGTTCCTTTTGGGGAAGTTTGTTTTCCAGCTGAATTTTAGTTTGGCGTGGAAGGAGGGTTTTGTGATTTACTTGGTGATTACGCTCCTTACGATTGTGTTGGGCTGGCTCAATGGCCGAAAAATCATCAACCAGCCTCCTATGGAAATTTTGAGAGGGAATGGGTAAATGCTAGATTTTCAGAGTAATAACACTTATATTTCATTCTAGAGCGACTACCAATCAACTCATTTTGTTTGATTTTTTGATTCAGGAGTAAAAGTTTTTTCATCTTATTTTTTTAAAATGAACCTAAAAGTAAACCTGTGGGTTGA
>CAMDLI010000035.1 GCA_945901615.1 Spirosoma fluviale | reverse complement strand
CAAACCAAATCAACAGGATTGAAATGGGTAGATGCTTGCAGATGGCCTAAGGATTCAGGATTTGAAGTGTCAATTTGAGCAGTTTCTAGGATTTGAAGAGACTGGGTTCCATCCTTTTCTTGGATCCAGAAGGGGCCGCCACCAGGTTCCCCAGTGTTTTTGACCATTCCACAAACGCGTATTGGGCGATTGAGTTTGGTCCTAAAAAATGCAGCCTGATCATTTAAACTACCTTCTTGGATTGATTCAGGTACTATTCCTCCCAAATCTGTACAGTAAACCTCTTGTGCTTTACTTACCGACTGGGAGGATACTTCTTCAAGCGCTTTCAAGGCTTCAAATACCCGAGCTTGCACTTCCAAAAGCAAACCTGCAAGGGCCATTTTGTAGGATTTCGTAACGGGCTTTAGTCGGTCAGGAACTACGTTGTCTATGTTTTTGATAAATATCAAATCTGCAGCTACCTCATTTAGATTTTCAAGTAGGGCCCCATGGCCAGCGGGTCTAAACAACAGGCTCCCATCATCTTCAAGGAAGGGTTCATTTGCTTCGTCTACAGCGATGGTGTCCGTAGATTTTTTTTGATGGGAATAACTAAGCGTAAATGCCAATCCAGCTTGCTCCTGTAACATGGGTAGGTGCTGGCTTATTTCCTTTACAAAGCCTTCTTCGTGCTCTGGAGATACGGTAAAATGAATCTGTACTTGATTATTTTTTCCTACACCATACTGGATTCCTTCAATTAAATGCTCCTCAGCAGGACAGCGGTTTGCATCTGAATAAGCATGAAATTTCAATAATCCTTTGGGTAGATTGCCGTAGTTCAAGCCAGTATCAGTGAGCAGTGCTGCAACCAATTTTTTGTACTCTTTTTTCTCAAATAAACTGGCAATGGATTCGCCTTCTTGTTGAAGTACTACTTCCAAGTCTTGGTAAAAGGCAAATTGCTGTAGACTCTCGATAAATTTCTGGGTAAAGCTATTTTTTGCCAAATCTCCATCGGTTTCCAAAAAGGAGAACAGATCCTTGAACATGCGACTGGCAGCACCGGAGGCAGGAACAAATTTGACGATATCCAATTCAGCAGCTTTTCGCTGAAAATAACCTTGGTATTGCTGGACCTGGGTTTCTTCCCAAACCTGTATCCCTCGAGCTGGCGTAGCTGGGCCTACCAAACTCAAAAACGGAAAACCCTGCTTGAAGCTTTCCAACTGTAGTTGCACAACATCAACTTTCTTGTCTAAGGCGGTGATTTTTTGGGAGAGGATAGCGTCCATGGCTAGTTGTTTTGGAAAAGGCTTCGAATTTCAAGGTAATTTACTTTTCGCAAAAGCTCAACACTTCTCCCCATTTATTAGGCTTTATCCAGCAGCAATTGACTCCATAAGTTGAAATCTTATAGGATCGCCGACTTTTTTCTGGGCCAACTGAGATTGCCCCTCCTCAGAAAGATGCAAGATTCGAGGATAGCCCCCAGTTACCCCAGCATCTCGCATCAATACGATGATTCTTCCTCCAGGGGTCAGCTGCACTGTTCCTGGAAAAACCGGGTTGGTCGGGAGATCCTCCAATTGATTGGGAATAAGTTCTTCCAACTGAATTCCCATACGATTGCTGAATTTGGAGAGGTGGAAGGTTCTTGTTTGGATCTGATGCTGCTGTTCGGCCGACAAAAGACTCCAATCTGCACCTGGATAGGCTTTTATTTCTGCTGACTCAAACCAGGTAGTTCCCCATTTAGGTTTAGCCCCAATGGGTAAGGATTGAGGAAAGGAAAAATAGGATAAACAGTCATTTGTACTTCGTTTGGAAGGAAAGGTGACTGATTCAAAATCACTCCCTGATCCAAGGAACTGGTCTACTTGAAATCCGCCTTGAATGCATAGGTATAAGCGGCTACCGCTTTGAAATCCTCCCACTTCAAGAATATCAGCTGCTGCAATTGAAATGATTGTAGGATTTGTAAGCGTCTCCTGATTTACTTTGACCACCACTCGAGCTCCAGCTAAGGAGATTTTACAAGCTTGCTCAAATTGAATCTTTAGGCCGGGTTGCGCCATTTCAAGCGCTAGGGCATTGTTTTGATTTTGTAGGAGGTGGTTTGCCCATCGGTAACTAAACTGGTCCATCGCCCCTGAAGACGGAATGCCAAATTGGGTGCCCAACATACGTCCTTCATCTTGCAAGGAGCTGCCTGGGGGACAGCGTAGGAGTACCGCTTTTCCTTGAACTTGACTCATTTCTGAACGGATTTAGGAAGCTGTTCCTTCCAGTTATCAAATTGGGTGACGCTGATCGGTAAAAACTGAATTTGATCGCCTGGCTTCGCCCAAACTGGTATAGGCTGTTTGGGATCAAAAAAGGTGAGGGGACTTCTACCGATAATATGCCATCCGCCTGGGCTTTGCATGGGGTAAACACCCGTTTGGCTTCCACCTATTGCTACAGATCCAGGCGGAACAGCTATGGAAGGCGTACTTTTCCGAGGTGCCAAAAGCTTGGAGGAAAGCCCATTGAGGTAGAAAAAACCGGGTAAGAACCCAAAAAAGTGAATTCGGTAGGAGGGGGCAGTATGCAGATGAACGACTTCAGCTAAACTCAAGTTTTTGGATTCAGCCAAAGGTGCTAAGTCATGACCAAATACAGGGTCATAGCAAACGGGCACCTCCCAAACTGTATCCGGTAACTTGATGGGGTCAAGCTGAATATCTCTCAGTGTACGCGCAAATTCCTGCTGGTTTAGGAGGGTTTTCCAAACCAAACTTAGTCGAGTAAAGCCTTGTCGAACTTCCACTAAGTCGGAGGAATACTGATTTTGAATATGGGTCAAATAAGCCAATTGATATCCGAGTAATTCATCTGTGGGTTCAGCATTCCACACCAATTCGCCTAGGGTTGGGCTGATGATTTGATAGGTAGGTTTCATGACCAATACCGTTTTCTAAGGATAGGTAAAAAATCTAGTATGCTTGGATTATCTCCATGGAAGCATAACGTATCTGCTACAATGGGTAAGTATTCACCTGTTTGGCTTTCTAATTTTCCTTCAAAAATTAACCGATTCACTTGGGCATCAACCGATTCTAGGTTTTGGAGTAAGGATCCTTCTTGAATTCGAGGACTTAATTGATAGTTGGGCGTATAGGACCTATCTGCAAATACCTCTAATCGAATGGGAATATCTTTCAGCTGCGCATGATGCTCTAGCTGTGAATGCGGGGGGACAAGAAGCGGAATCGTTGGGTATACTGCTGCTAGAAAACTAGTAAGAAGACTCGCAAGCACTGGATCTGAGGCAGCGTCATTGTATAATGCTCCATGGAATTTGATATGGTCCATAGGCACCTTGTGGGCCAATGCACATTCCACAAACCATTCGATTTGATGTTTAATTTGTACTACTAAATTTTCTTTAGGTATATTTTGGGTAACCCGTCCAAAATTTATTCGATCTGGATAGGAGGGGTGTGCTCCTACCTTTTTATTGAATTTTTTTGCAAGATTGATAGAGTTGTCCAAACTCTCTTGGGTTCCATAATGTCCTCCACAGGCAAGACTAGCAACATCGATAAACGGAAAAATTTCTTCTTCCCAAGCAACTCCCTCCCCAAGATCACAATTGATTTGAGGAAGAAAAATAGGTTTTTTAAGTGGTTCGTAGTGAGACATCTATCTGGGCGCTCAGTACAATTATATAATTATTTCGACTACTCGACCATTAACTGGATCTACCACCACCCGTATTGTCCCCATGTTATCTTTCATTATAAATACCACGACATAGTTGCCATTGGTCCAAGCCGCAACTTCTGCCTTTTGCCAATCTCCTTGAATCGATGATTTTTGTGGCGAACTTAAGGCTGTATAGGCTATGTTGCGGTAGACATCCAAAGGATCTTCAGGGGATTCAACTGAGCAGGCGAAGAGTAAAAGGCCAAGAAGTGAAAAAAGAAGGAGTTGGAATTTCATAGAGGCGCTGCTTTACTTCTCAAATTTGAAAAAAATTCCTTTCTTAACAAGTAGAAATTCAACTTTGCGGATTAAATGTCTCTGATTTCAAAACTCCCTCAAGTGGGAACGACCATTTTTACGACCATGTCTCGAATGGCGCTGGAGGAAAATGCGATAAACCTGGCCCAAGGTTTTCCTGGCTTCGGTTCGGATCCTGTCTTATTGCAGTTGGTGGCCAAGTATACTCGAGGAGGATTCAATCAATATGCGCCGATGTCGGGTGTGTCCGAATTGAAACAAGCCCTGGCTACCAAGACTCAAGTCACCCAAGGGTATTATCCAGATCCAGAATCGGAGGTCACCATCGTATCAGGAGCCACCGAAGCCCTTTTTGCTGCGTTTACAGCCATTGTTCATCCAGGTGATGAGGTCATTGTGCTGGAACCTGCTTACGACAGTTATGTTCCTGCAATTACCTTAAATGGCGGTGTTCCTGTATTCGTGCCTTTGCAATCGCCAGATTTTTCTGTGGACTGGGCCCTAGTAGCCTCAAAAATAAATTCCAAAACCCGCGCCATTGTGGTCAATAGTCCACACAATCCCAGTGGCTATGTATGGAGTCAGGAGGATGTGGATAATTTAGCATCCCTAGTCGCACAACACGGCTTATTTGTAATTAGCGATGAAGTATATGAGCACATCCTTTTTGATTGGAAAAGTCATATTTCTTTAGGATCTAATGCTGCCTTACGGGAGAGAACCTTTGTTTGTGGCTCTTTTGGCAAAACCTTCCATGTCACAGGTTGGAAAATAGGGTATTGCATTGCTCCGAAAGTGTTGAGTACTGAATTCCGAAAAGTGCACCAGTACCTAACCTTTAGTACGGTGACGCCTCTGCAATATGCGCTTGCCGAATACCTAGAAGACGCTGAAAAATACCTTGAGCTGCCATCTTTTTACCAGAAAAAACGAGACCTATTTTTGAAGGGGCTGGCACTGACTCCATTACAATTCCAACCCAGTCAAGGAAGCTTTTTCCAGTTGGCTACCTATGGACATCTCAGCAAAAAATCCGACTTGCTGATCGCTGAGCAGATGACTCGGCAACTCAAAGTGGCTTGTATTCCCGTATCTGTGTTTTATTCAACAGGGCAGGATCATCAAGTGCTTCGCTTTTGTTTTGCCAAAAAAGAAGAAGAGTTGGAAGAAGCCTTGCTTCGAATTCAAAAAGTAGCAAGCCTATTTTAGCTGATTTAACTATGTAATAGTAATTAGCTGTATATTAAAGCATTAAGTGTAATTCGGAAATTGAAAAGACAATGAAATATTCCCTTCTTCTCCTGTGCTTACTTACTTTTGTGAGCGTTTCGCTTGCTCAAGAAGGGGAGTTTGAACAGTGGAAAATCAAGCGTACCGCCGAGTTGACAGGAGAAGATGGATGGCTCAATCTAGTGGGATTGATTTGGATGGAGGCTCATTCTCCTTATTTAGAAGAGGTAAATGCAAGTTCCCTTGGCTTTGCAGAAAAGTCAGGATCAGCCACGCTTGGCAAGTTTTATTTTGGAAAAGATTCGGTATGGTTTGAACCTACGGAATTGGCCCTTCAAAAGAAATCTAACTCGCCACAATCCAAGAGGATGTTGGTGTACCCCATTCCTTATGGCTCAGGCGGGGTTTACTTCAAGAATTGGAAGTGGTCCATTATTCAACGTGGGGGAAAATACGCACTTCGTCTGCGTGACCTAAACCATCCGAACCTTAAAAATTTCACTCCTACACCCACTTTTGACTACAATTCAACCTATCGGTTTGCTGCAAAATTGGAACCTAAATTCAACCAAAGGATTGAAATTCCCAATGTTTTGGGTCAACTCATTACCTGGAAGGTGGTTGGCGTGCTTCAGTTTGAACGTGAAGGACAAAAATTTGAACTTCTAGTTTTGGATGAGCTGGGAAAGTTGTTTGTTATTTTTTCAGATGGCACAAGTGCCCTGCAAACCTATCCTACAGGTCGCTACCTGTACGTGAATCCTCCGGATGCTAAGGGAATGACAACCCTTGATTTTAATTATGCCTACAATCCTCCCTGTGCCTACACGGAGTTTGCTACTTGTCCTATTCCTCCCAAATCCAATCGTCTTCCGATTGAGATTCTGGCAGGAGAAAAGATACCTGAAGGACATGAATAAGATTTGGGCATAAAAAAAGGGGATAATCCCCTTTCTTATTTCAATGCCTCTCGACAGAATTCCAAGCAACGCTGTACCTCTGCGACTGCATTCGACCCAGTAGGAATTTGATATTCCAGTTCGATTGTGGCAGGGAAGGCATATTTCTTTTTCTTCATCAGCTGCAAAACATCCCCAATAGGCGTGTCGCCCGTACCCCAAGTAACGTTTCCCTTGCCATTGGTGGGAGTCTTACGATCCTTGGTGTGCATGCTCAAGATTCTGGAGTGCTGTTTTTCAATCAAAGGGATCAAATCTGCATGGCCAGCTGCGATGTAGTGCCCAGCATCGAGGTTCAATCCATTGGCAGTACTTTGCGTCAGCGCTGTATCCCAAAAAGTAAAGGTTTCTTGTTCGTGCCCATGGTAGCCCACGGCCATTCGCTCTTTCTCTCCCAATTTTCCCAATCGCATGGTTTGCTCATCATTGGAGGGATGCTCTAGGGTCACGTGGCTTGCACCTAAGGCTTTCGCTGCTCTCATGCCATAGGCAACTTCCAGGTCGGAGTTGTTTGTTCCAAAGGCATTGGGCTTGAACGCATAAATACTCACGCCCGCATCCTTGTACATTTTGCCAAACTGTTCAAACTTCTTCATGTCTGCATTGGCACGCCAATCGGCAACAGTTTTGTTGAAGGCAGTACTTTGTGCTTGGAGGTCAGCAAGTTCCTTTTTTTCGTCTTCTGTAAGTGCTTCTCCCCGACGTTGTTTTCCTCCCAATTGAAAAATCCGTGAACGATTGAAGGTAGGAGTGGGCATGCCGGCAAAACTCTCAGCAGGATCTCCCATCAGCTCAATGGATGAAATACCTGAGTCAAGCACGTATTTGAGGGTTGCTTCGGCACTTTGATCTGCCATGGAGCGGAAGGAGTAGGTGATGCATCCGATTTGAACGCCATTGATCATGGAGTTCGGCTTGCCCAGTGATTTGATTAATGCTGGTGCGCCTTGGAGCCATGCCGGAGCTGTGAGCACCCCAGCAATTCCAAGTACTGATTTTTGAAGAAACTCGCGACGATTTTTCATAGGTTCATTGTTTGAGAAATACCGAATCAATTTAGAATTTTTGTCAGGCTTTCTAAAGGAATTTTTACCAGCGGCAATTCAGACTTAGTTCTGTTCGACCATTTAGATTTGAGTGAGCGGTATTTTTCATTGATATTTGAAAAAATGAATAGGAGCTCGCTTGAATTTTTTTTCAAGAAATAAGCTTTCAGCAACGCAGATACTGATTTTAGGAAATGAACGACTTTTATAAACTGCCAAAAGTGCTGCAATGGATGCTGGCCTTACTCTTGCTAGTCAGTGGATTTTTTCCTGCATTTACGATAATTGAACTAGGTTATGACCATCCGATTGCCTACTTGTTAGTTATTTTTTACATCCCCATCGGGCAATTTTCCTTCGCTCCCTTTTTCACACTTGTAGGTGTCTACAGGTATTATTCTCCCATGTTGCTGGGTTACATGCCATCCAACACCCAAATCGATTTACACAGTGGGGGTAGTTTTGACTATTTATTTGTGATGAGGAAGTACAAGTCAGGAATTGAAATGAGAAATAGACTGCTGCTATTTCAATTGGAAGGCTTGAAAAAGATCATTCAATTGATTGAGGATAAAGCAGTTCCTGAGTCAGTGACTATTGTTGGAACCTCGTATTTTTTTAGTGACCGAACGGTCCAGAAAATAGGGTTTGAACTAATTGAACCTTCCTTATTTTACAGAATCAATCTATTTGCCAACTTCTTGGACTTAGTTTGGATGTATTCCTTGGCTCAAGGTAAATTGGCGATCCCAAAAGTTTGGAAAGCAAAAAAAGTTCAGATTACTGGGCAGAAATTAGTGGAACATAAAGTTCAATTAGAAGTACTTTACAACAAACTAAATTCAAAAATGGTTTCAGGATCAAAGAATTGATCCCGCAGATTTGACAAGTCAGGAATTAACTGTTGGCTAAATTTTCTCGTAGGGTTTTTCTTGCATCAATACCCGACCGCCTTATCGTCTCCTCTCGGATCTGCGCCTCCTTCGAGTTTGCCATTGGCTAAGACGCGTATGGCATCTACTTTTCCAATGATGGGGCTATTTCCTTCATTGAGTAAATATCCCTTGGATTTGAGCTGATTTACGAGTGCAGCACCAAATGCCTTGGGTTCAAAATTCACGAGGTCAGGCAGCCATTGGTGATGAAAACGTGGCGCATTTACCGCTTCCTGCATACCCATATCAAATTCATAGACATTTAATATGGTCTGCAACACGGAAGTAATGATGGTGGAACCTCCCGGAGTACCCACGACCATGGAGAGTTTGCCCTCTTTTTCAACGATAGTAGGAGTCATGGAACTGAGCATGCGCTTGCCAGGAGCAATGCTATTTGCTTCAGTACCTACCAAGCCAAACATGTTGGGGACTCCAGCTTTGGCACTGAAATCATCCATTTCATTGTTCATAAAGAAGCCCAACTCCTCCACAAATACCTTTGAACCATAGGCACCATTGAGTGTAGTGGTGACCGATACTGCATTGCCTTCCGCATCCACAATAGAGTAGTGGGTAGTCTCCATACTTTCTGCAAAGGAGAGATCTCCATGAGCAATATCTGCCGACTTGCTGGCTTTTTCAAAAGAAAAACTACTCATTCTTGACTTAAGGTAAGTAGAGTCAAGTAGTTGATTTGTAGGTATTTTCACAAAATCAGGATCTCCTAAATAATGATTTCTATCCGCATAGGCACGGCGCTCTGCTTCCACGAGAAGTTGTACATATTCGGAGGAATGGTGCCCCAGTTTGCGAAGGGGATACGGCTCCAGCATCTTGAGAATTTGGCCCAAGGTAATTCCCCCGGAGCTTGGAGGTGCCATGGAAATAATTTTTAGATCTCTGTAGGGAAAAACAATAGGATCTCTCCACACAGCTTTGTACTGACTCAGATCCTTTTTGGATATGATTCCTCCATTGGTTTGAAAATGATTGACCAAGATCTTGGCAGTCTCTCCTTTGTAAAACTCATTTTTTCCATTCTTAGCAATTCGCTCCAAAGTATTCGCGAGTGCCGGTTGCTTTAAGGTGTCACCCGCTTTAAATTCTTTTCCAAAAAAGGTGTTTGGGCCATTTACTTGAATGAAAATCTGCCGATGCATCCTTAGGCTCTCGCCTTGATTTTTAGTCACTACAAAGCCATTTCGAGCCAAATCAATGACGGGTTGGAGCACTTGTTTGGGTTTAAGTTTTCCAAATTTTGCTTGAGCTTCAAAAATACCTGCCAAGGTACCTGGTACCCCAGAGGCCAACATTCCTTGGGTGCTCAGCTGTGGAATCACGTTTCCATCTTTATCCAGATACATGTCTTTGGTAGCTGCCAAGGGTGCTTTTTCCCGGTAGTCCAAACTTCCTATTCGGCCATCTGCCATTCGATACACCATAAAGCCACCACCACCAAGGTTGCCTGCAAAAGGGAAGGTAACTGCCAAGGCCATTTCCGTAGCCATCATCGCATCAAAGGCATTTCCTCCTTGCTTTAGGATTTCGATGCCAATTTTGGAAGCTTCTTCACGCGCCGACACGACCATGGCTTTATCGGATACAAGTCCCTGGATTGGAGCCATCTGAGCTTTAGTTTGGGCAAAAAATCCACCTAAAAAAACTAGGGTCAAGGCAAGTGAACTGTTCTTTAGATCAGTAATATTCATTTGAAAGGGGGGTAGTCATTTGTAAACTTAGAATTGCTTCTAGTTTTTAAGCTAGGCTTTTCTACATGCAATTTATCAATCTCCTTCAGGTAAGGCATTCCATTGGTGGAAATTCATCTAGTTAATTTAAACGAACTGTTTTTTAACAATTGGCCTTGGATTGAGTTCTTAAGATTAATTACTCTATTCTGAACTAATTTTTGCCATTTAGGAAGGAATAAGAAAGAAAATGGATTGTTGTAAAAGTAACAAAAAGCGAATTGTCATTAGTTTTGTGCGTTAATCTTTCTACTGATGCAGAAAAATAAAAAAATCTTCTTGTTCCTATTTGTCGTGTTCATGCTGATCGTAATTTACGTGAGCTACGATATATCCAGAAGAACCACCTTTCCTGGCTCTAAGGGTAATTTAAAAGAGCGAATTTCTACTGAGGTTGAAAAATAAAATGCATGATAGGAAAGAAGATTGATGTAGAACGGTTGGATCTTGATTTGATGAAAGAGAAGACCACGGAAAACCCTGGGCTTCTTCCGTATGGACACCATGCGGGTAGTGCATTGATTAAGCCAGAGGATAAGGGCAAAATAACGGGTAGGGCCGTAGCAGCAATGCATAGTCAAACTGACATGCAGATGGCCCAGATATACGATCAAATGAAACTATTGGCGGATCAAGCCAAGAAAATTCAATCGCGTATCGAAGTTTCTGAACGCATTTACCAAGCCTCTATTTCATTTGAACCCTTGATCAATCACCGCTACTTCTTGTATCAAAAAGAAGAAGGCACTGACTTTATGAGCATGATTGGGCCGGAGGAATGGGGCAGAAAAAAGAATTGGGCCAATTTTGTAGCCGAAATAAAATTGTTGGCGGACCACACCTGGGAAATTATCCGCGAAGAAGTTTAAGCATATGGAGCACCTGATGACCAGGCAACTGGATCTGATCTTAAAAGAAGGAGGGGCTAGTTACGATTGGAAAACAGATTTTGAAGTTCAACCACAGTACCTTGATGCACGCGGCAAAGGTTGGCTCGCTCATGGTTTGGAGGAACTTGGAGGGAAGGGTTCCTTTCCACTTTTTGAGAAAATTCAAGTAGATTTTAAGATTGGAAGGACTCTCATCCTTTGGGATGACGAATTGGTATTCAATCGCTACCGAGGGATCACATTTAGGTCTGAGATGTATGAAGAATTCCAATTTACTTTTTTGGAGGGCCATAAACGCCTCTGTCGAACCTACGAGAAAGAAGCACTCAAGGCAGGCATGCAGCAACGCATTTGGGAAGGTCCTCCCTTGGCAACGCGTATCTTTGGACAGCCATCAGAACCAGGAGATTTTCACGGGGTAGGAGCTAGTGGATGGAAATTACTTGCCTACAATCACCTTCAAGTGGATTTACTTAGTCGCATCCACGGCTATAAACTAATTCGATTGAGCCCTTATGAGACCATCATGACTGCTGGGTCATTGAAGCGATTGGATCAACTTTTAATTAATCCCAAAGATGAGCAACGCAGCATGCTATATGGGTGGCTGATGCGAAAATTAGGGTAATTTATAGGGCTAACTTGGAATTTTTTTAGGTGAAGAGTCCAAATATTTCGCGCTCAATTTTTTCGACAATAAAGGAAAAGTCACTCGCACGTTCCACAAAATCCAAATTATTGACATCTATGATCAATAGTTTACCCTCTTTGTAGCCGGCAATCCACTCCTCGTAATGGGAGTTCAAATTTTTTAAATAATCAATACGCATGGCTGTTTCGTAAGTTCTTCCACGCTTTTCGATTTGGCCTACAAGTTTTGGAATGTCTGCCTTCAAATAAATCAAGAGATCTGGCGCCTTGACATGGGCGATCATCGAATCAAATAAACTCTTGTAATTCGCATAATCCCGCTCTGAAAGTAAATTGCTTTTGTACAGATTGGCGGCGAAGATGTAGGCATCCTCGTAGATGGTTCTGTCTTGAATGGTGGAAATTGTGCTTTCTTGGATTTTTTTGATTTGGTTGAATCGGGAATTCAAGAAATAAACTTGAAGGTGGAAGGACCAACGCTTCATGTCCTCGTAAAAATCAGGGAGGTAGGGATTGTCATCCACGGTTTCAAATTCAGCACTCCAGCCGTAATGTTTTGCCAATTTTTCCGTCAGCGTAGTTTTACCACTTCCTATATTTCCTGATACTGCTAAATGCATGGGGTACAAATTACTTTGAAAATCTCGAGGAAACGGGGTAATCTTTGGTGCCGGCAGGGTAGCTATAAAATCCTTCTCCAGATTTTGAACCTTTGAACCCAGCGGCCACCATGTTGATTAGCAAGGGGCAAGGAGCATATTTTGGATTGCCAAATCCTTCGTGCAAGACACGCAAGATGGAAAGGCACACATCCAAACCAATAAAATCAGCCAACTGAAGTGGTCCCATGGGATGTGCCATACCCAGCTTCATGACTGTATCAATTTCAGAGACTCCCGCCACTCCTTCGTACAAGGTATAGATAGCCTCATTGATCATGGGCATCAAAATCCGGTTTGCCACAAATCCAGGATAATCCTGCACTTCAACTGGTACTTTCTCCAATTGCGACGACAAGTCCATAATCTGCCTTGTGGTCTCCTCTGAAGTAGCGTAACCACGAATCACTTCCACCAACTTCATGACTGGTACTGGGTTCATGAAATGCATGCCGATCACTTGGCTAGGACGCTGCGTAACTGCTGCAATTTGGGTGATTGAAATTGAGGAGGTATTGGAAGCTAATACCGCATTTGCAGGAGTGAGGAGATCCAATTGACGGAATAAATCCAGTTTTATTTCAATCTTTTCTGTCGCTGCTTCCACGACTAAATCTGCCTTATTTACACCATCAGCAAGGCTCGTATAGGGGCTAATCCGATTCAAAGAAGCGGCTTTATCAGCTTCGGTGAGGGTTCCTTTGGCGATTTGCCGATCCATATTTTTGCCGATTGTAGCCATGCCCTTATGGAGTTGATCTGGTGAAAGATCCACCAGAGATACTTCAAAATGGTGCTGTGCAAATAGGTGGGCAATGCCATTGCCCATGGTACCTGAACCGATGACTGAAATATTTTTCATCTCTCTAGAACTTAAGAAAATTTTATGGAATTAGTCGAAATAGTGCTGTTCAAAACTACGGGTAAGCCGCCCTAATTCCAACTCAATTGTGGGCTTCCTGACAGGGAATGTCCGTATTTTTATCCGTCTTGAACTAGGATAAATCTTTACCTTTGGCAAATGAAAGAACTCGGACTGGTTAACACCCTATATATTAATCGATTCACGGATTTTGGAGCCTACCTTGCCTGTCGGGATGGCGAAGAAGTGTTACTTCCTAAAGGATACCTGAAAGGTGAGGAGAAGGAAGGGGATGAAGTAACAGTTTTTGTATATACCGATAGTGAAGATCGACCCGTAGCGGTTACTGATACGCCTCTTTTGCTTTTAGATCAATTTGGGGTATTGACCTGCAAGGAAGTGACTTCTTTTGGAGCATTTATGGATTGGGGCCTTCTAAAGGATCTTTTTGTTCCAAATGCTGAGATGGCTAAGCCTATGACCGCGGGTCAAAAATACCTGATTCGTCTATGCTTGGATTACCGATCCAATCGACTGATAGGGGTGAGTAAGTACCGTGAATTTTTATATCCTGCTCCAAAAGATTATATGCCAGGCAATGAATGTGAAGGGTTAATTTTCGAAAAAACTGACTTAGGCTACAAGGTTTTACTAGAAGATCGATACGAAGGTTTGGTTTATTCCAATGAGGTCTTTCAGGAATTGGAACTAGGAGAAGTGCGTAAACTTTGGGTGAAAAAACGCCGAGATGATGGCAAACTAGACCTGCAGTTGCTTCCTTTTGGTCGTGTAAAATACGAGGAGGGAGCTGAAAAAATTCTTCAAATTATCCAAGAGAAAGGTTTTTTACCGATTCATGACAAATCAGATCCTGAAACCATTCAGAAAGTTTTAGGGATGAGTAAAAAGCAATTCAAACAGTGCATTGGACAATTGTACAAGGCTCGAGAGATTACCATTCATGAAGATGGAATTTCAATTAGTCAAGACTAAAGGAGTGTACAACATGATTTCTCTTGGTTAAAACTCAATCTATAAAGCAGCGGTGTCTCTAGATCTAGCCAAATTCTCCAAAGAGAGTAAGTCGGAGTTTCCGGCAAATAAAAAAATTAAGGAAAAGCTTAAAGCAACTCGTCCGAAAAACCTGGATGCTAGATTTCATCAGGCCCATGAGCAAGTTTTTGAAAAGCTAGATTGTTTGGACTGCGCCAATTGCTGCAAAACCACGAGTCCCATCCTGATCCAAACAGATATTGATCGACTTTCAAAGGTTTTTCGAATGCGATCAAGTGAGTTTATCGAAAATTATCTATTTCGGGACGATGAGGGTGATTATGTTTTTAAAAGAGCTCCATGCCCATTTTTAGGGGAAGACAATGCATGTTTGGTCTACGAAGACCGTCCAAAAGCCTGCAGAGAATACCCTCATACAGATCGTAAAAATATGCTTGGTATTTTGGACTTAACCTTAAATAATTCGCTAGTATGTCCGGCGGTTCTCAAAATTTTTTACGAGATCGGCAAAGATTATAAGAAGTAAAGGAATAGTTTTGCTTTTTTAGCAAACGAAAAGGACGAATTAAACTATGAATATTTCGGATACTCAATTTTTGGGAGTAGATGTTGGAGGAACACATCTTAAAATTGGATTAGTAGATAAATCGGGGAACATAATTGAGTTTTTCAAGGAGGATACGACTTCCTACAGAGACCATGCAGATGGCTTTGGACCTAATTTTGTGTCGGTGATTGGAACCTATTTGGAAAAGTTTCCACAGATAAAAAAGATCGGTATTGGTTTGCCAGGCATGATCAGTAAGGATCGAATGACTCCCCTTGAAATCCCAGCTATACCTGCACTGAACAATTATCCCCTAAAGGCTACGCTAAAGTCTCGATTTCCTGAACATGATTTTTTCCTTGAAAATGACGCTGCTGCTGCAGCAATTGGAGAATTTCAATTTGGCAAGGGGACAGTTTCCTCTAATTTCCTATTTATTACCATGGGAACAGGAATTGGGAGTGCACTGGTATTGGATGGACAGGTATTTAAAGGTTCTCGCGGAAATGCCCTTGAAATGGGACACATGCTTTCTAGAGGAAACGCTGGACTAGAAACCTTAATTGGAAGGGGAGGGATTTTGAAGATAATGGCCAATTTGATTGCAGCCTATCCCGAAAAGGCAGGAGAGCTTATAGGCAAGGAATTAGGAACCCATCTACTGGTAGACACTGCACGTACAGGAAATGAGGTTTCTTTGATGGTGTTTAAAGAAGTTGCTGAAATAATTAGTGAATCTATAGTATCCACCATTCGAGTGCTGGATGTCACGGATGTGTATTTTGGAGGTGGTATTGCCGCTGGCTTAGAGTTTATGATGCCTACCATCGAATACAACACCCGCAAATTCTTGACACCCTATTATGTCAAGGATCTAAAGTTGAAAAAAGCTACTCTTGAGAATAATGCAGGCACTTTAGGTGCTGCTGCATTGTGTTTTATGGATTCTGGTCTGTAATCGTCACTTCTGAGACCTTACTCAAGGCATTCATTCTAAAAAGAATCCGAAGGGGTTCTTTTTTTTGCACTGCCCCTATGCAATCTGAACTTGGTTCAATAAAATAGAAGAAAAAGCTTTGGCTTTTATCCACGAGTTCCACCCGGTCTGGTCGACCAAAAGTCTTGATTAGTGCCTGGTTGTTGATTCCCAAAAATTGATTTTTTATGGAACGAAACTCTTCCAAGTCTTGCATCCTTAACCCTTTGCATCCATAGCGATCTGATTTCCAGTTTTCTATATTTATTTTTCCAGCGTCAACTGCAGAGCTACAAGAGCTTAGCCAAGTGAAAAGCGAGAGGACTAGAACCAAAATAGAAATTTTCATGAAGATTTTTTTAATGCTTAAAGATCGCTTGAATTTTCAATTGATCTTCTAGATGAGTAGGAAAAATAGAATTCGACTTAAATTGTCACTTTTGAACTCAAACAAAGGGCAGAAGGTTTATTCAAATCGGTTATATTGCATCTTCAATCCCAAATTTCATGTATTACAGATTCGGAAAAGTTTTCTATTTCTTCAGCGTGCTGGTATTTCTCTTTGCGCTTTTATATTTCTATGCGGCAATTCCCGAGCAGATCGGATTTCGTTTAGATGATCAAGGTATTTTGCTTCGAGATTTTGCAAAAAGCACCTTTTTTTATGGGCTTGCGCTCGGGTTTTTTATCTTAAATCTAATCACGATTTACACTCCAAAAACTTTAGAGACCAAAGCCAATCGAAAATTACATCGCCTATTTCCAATTGGAGATCCTTACCGCGATTACTTGTTGGCATGGTTTTATTCTTTTGGAGGCTGGGTCAATTTGAGTTTATCGCTGGCAGCCTTATTTGTATATGCCATCAACAATCAAGATGAAATTAGTGCTTCATCGTTTGCCTTCTGGTTTTTTCTGATGCCGATTATACTTTTTGTTTGGTTGGTCGCATTGTTTGTGTTGCTTTTCAAAAAATTCAAATCTACACAAGCGGGAATTAACTAGTCGATGGCAGAACAAGTGAATTACAACGAAGACAGCATCCGTTCGCTTGATTGGAGGGAACATATCCGGATGAGACCGGGGATGTATATTGGAAAATTAGGAGACGGAAGTGCGCCAGATGACGGTATTTATGTGTTGGTCAAGGAAATCCTAGACAATTCCATTGATGAGCACATGATGGGACACGGGCGTACCATTGAGGTCAAAATTTCAGAACATAAAGTAGAAGTTCGAGACTATGGTCGAGGAATACCACTTGGAAAAGTGATTGATTGTGTTTCCAAGATCAATACGGGTGGTAAATACGATTCAGGAGCATTCCAGAAATCAGTGGGACTAAATGGAGTAGGTACCAAGGCCGTGAATGCACTTTCAGATTTTTTCAAGGTGCAATCCTTCCGAGAAGGGGAATGTAAAGTTGCTGAATTTGAAAAAGGGATTTTAGTCAGTGATCCTCCCATCGGTAAGTCTTCAGATCGAAATGGAACCAAGGTGGTTTTTTCACCAGATGCTTCTATTTTTAAAAATTACCACTTTATTCCTGAATATCTTGAAAATCAAATGTGGTATTATGCCTACCTCAATTCAGGCCTAACTCTCCAATTTAATGGGAAAAAGTTTTTTTCAGACAAGGGATTATTTGATCTATTGTCCAATAAGGTAGACGAGGATAGTATACGATACCCGATCATTCATTTGAAAGGGAATGATATTGAGGTTGCCATCACCCACTCTGGAAGTTATGGAGAGGAATACTATTCTTTTGTGAATGGGCAATACACCACGCAAGGGGGAACCCACTTAGCTGCTTTTAGAGAAGCTTTGGTAAAGACAATACGGGAGTTTTACAAAAAAGATTTTGATGCCTCTGATATTCGCCAATCCGTCGTAGCAGCAATTGCAGTCCGTGTGCAGGAGCCTGTTTTTGAATCTCAAACCAAGACTAAACTGGGCTCACAGAGTATCGGCCCTGATGGACCTACGCTTCGAACTTTTGTCAATGACTTCATTAAAGTGGAGTTAGACAATTACCTTCATAAAAATCCAAGTACCGCAGAAGCTTTATTGAAGCGGATTATGCAATCTGAGCGTGAGCGCAAAGAAATCTCAGGGATTAAGAAATTAGCCAACGAGCGGGCTAAAAAAGCAAACCTTCACAATAAAAAGCTTCGGGATTGCCGCGTGCACTACGATGATCCAAAAGCCGAGGAGGATTCGAAAAACAAGACCATGCTTTTCATCACGGAAGGAGATTCTGCTTCAGGTTCAATTACCAAAAGCCGTGATGTGCAAACGCAAGCTGTATTTTCGCTTCGAGGAAAGCCGCTTAATTGTTTTGGAATGACTAAAAAGGTCGTTTATGAAAATGAGGAGTTTAACCTGCTCCAGCATGCGCTCAACATTGAAGACGGAATTGAAAGCTTGCGCTATCGGAAGATTGTGATTGCCACGGATGCAGATGTGGATGGGATGCATATTAGGCTTTTAATTATGACCTATTTTTTGCAATTTTTTCCGGATCTCGTCAAAAATGGGCACCTATATATATTGGATACTCCTTTATTTCGGGTGAGAAATAAAAAGGAGACGATCTATTGCTATTCAGATGAAGAACGGCAGCGTGCCATCCATAAGTTAGGTAATAAACCTGAAATCACTCGATTTAAGGGATTAGGTGAGATTTCACCCGAAGAATTTGGAACCTTTATTGGGGAAGACATTCGGTTGGACCCTATTTTATTGACCAAAGACACCAAAATAGTTGATTTACTCACCTTCTACATGGGTAAAAACACGCCAGATCGACAAGTATTTATTATTGACAATTTGAGAATTGAAAAAGATTTGGCTCTCGAAGAC